>JAAZCB010000161.1 GCA_012513545.1 Clostridiaceae bacterium | reverse complement strand
TGATTATGGTGGGCGAGGCATTCAGGTGTGTTTAGAATGGGAAGATTTTATTGCATTTGAAGCCTGGGCAATGGCTAATGGCTATGATGAAAACTTAGAAATTGATCGAGTTAATAATAACGGTTGGTATTCTCCAGAAAACTGTGAATGGGTTTCGCGCAATCAACAAATGCGAAATACTCGAAAAACCCATCAAGTAGTTTTAAATGGGGAATTAAGATGTGTTATTGATTGGTGTAATACGTTGGGGATACATAAAACAAATGCTTATAAGGCCGCCAAAAATATTGGGATTAGAGTTGATGAATATTTGGCTTTCAAATATTATAACCCTGGCGCAATTTGCACAAAAGAAAATTTTGCAGCTTGGAATCTTGTCTGCGCTATGGAGTTGGAGGAACGGCTGGGATACAAGTTTGACAAAGAGGGGAAGGAGGGCTGATAAAAAATGGGTGGTAAATATGAAATTAGGTACTGGATAGATAATGCGACAGAAAATAATATTTATGATTATGTAACAATTTATACAAACAGCTGGTTTGAGTACATGAAGCTAAGATTAACAAAAAGAATAATTTATTATAAGGTTTGCGTTTAGTTGAAAGGAGGGCTTGCCATGGCATTATTCTCATCATCTAACATCGGCCTCATTCAAAATAAGTCGGACCGCTGCCTGAAATGCGGCGGGAAACTGCGGAATAGGCCGCCTAAAGACGATAAGCCGCGTTACCGTTGTCAGTCCTGCCATGCTACTTGGGAAAGAGATCGCCGCGGCCAATTGAAGGAAACGGTATAGGAGGGAGGAGATAACCTTGTCTAATCAGGGGAACAGAGTCCATATTTCAGATTCAGGTGTCCTTGAAAAAAAGATAAAAACCATCATCAAACACACGGTCAAAGAGGCGATAGATGCGGAAAGAGTATTTGCGGCAGAGCAGAAAAAAAAGCAGTTTGATTCCTTCCGTGAAACCGAAAAACGCCTGTCAAGGATGCAAACCCTCAGAGCTAAAGTAGCAAAGGACAAAGAACGGCTGCAGGACTACATAGACTATCCGACATTGCCATCTCGAAGCAAAGACATTATCATCGCACCTTTCTCAACTTCCACGGTCCGGCTGAGTGAGGGAGAGATCATCGAGGGACTTAAAAAAGATCTGAGAGCCAGGATAGCGGCTGACGAAAGAGAGCTGCAAATACTGTCTGATGCCCTGGAATCAATCAAGGACAACGGGTACAGGCTGTGCGTGATCGGCAGGTACGAAAAAGGCATGACAGATGCCGCTATTGCCGCCGAACTGAAATGTAACGAAAAGACCGTTTGGCGGATGCGGGGGAAACTGATCAGGGAATACATCGCTGTCATGCTGTACGGGTCAGAGGCGTAAATTCCAAGGTACAAAACCATTACCCCGACCATAAACGCCTCGCAGATGGGCAAATATTAGGAGTAGAATTAAGATTTGCCTTAACGGGCAATAAAATAAAAACAGAAAGGTGGTGAACGCCCCGGACTTAGCTACAACTTAATCCGCTCTACGAGCAGGGACTAGAAAGGACCGGAGAAATCCGGCCCTTCTAAATATTACATTGTATATTTGCCCTGATTGTTTAAAAAAGTGGGGTTTTTTAAACTATTTACCTCCCGTCAAAAATTTTACTAACCACCTTAAAAAGTAGTCGAATCTAATGTTAATCAGCCTCCTTTACCAAACTTGACCGTTTATCCGCCTTCTCCAAGCAAAGAATCTTTCGCACTCCATCTGCATTTTTGCATAAGCAGGATAAATAGGACATTCATAAGTAGGAGAATCGCCAGCATAGATACAATCCTTGTCGTTGTGGCGGC
>JAAZCB010000160.1 GCA_012513545.1 Clostridiaceae bacterium | reverse complement strand
TTTTATGCATTGGCTATCTATTCAGGCTGCTATTCAGGAAAGGCAAGCAGATTCAGCACTCCGGAGGAAGCGGCAAAAAGCCTGCCGGTGTTAAATCATAAAGCCCTATATATGAAAATGAAATGTCACTATACAAACTTAATTCGTATAGTGACATTATGAAGCAACATCATTATCATTCTTCATAAAACGAGAATGGTTACAGAAAATTAATAAAAAACAGCGGGCAATGCTGCGCTATCAGCAAAGAGCTCGCCAATCCTTAGGGAGAGTTAATTTACAAGCCTGAATTCCTTCTGACTATTTCCTCGAAAAAACTGATCGGATTACTGCTTGTTTCTGCCAGGTTAAACTTATCGGAAAAATATCTGTTGAGTTTATATGTCAACACAGATGTTCTTGAACCAAGATTATCTTTTCTTTCGAGAAACTCCTTCAAAACTGCATATTCGCTGTTAGTTACCGGAAAAATATTTACCGCTTCCTCTTGTTTATCATTAACATAAGTGCTTTCCAAAACATCCTCGATTGTAACGAGCTTTTCATCTTTCCTGATCTTCACAACAATAGTATTTGCAGCAAAGTCACCAATTCTTTTGTAATTCTTTGACAATACCACAAGAAGCGCTTCCAGCAAATGAAGCAGAGGAACCATATATACAATTCTGAAAAAATTCCTCATAAAGGAATCAAGGATGTTAATAGGTTCTCCAGTCTGTTTTATTACTCTGAGCTTCATGATTTTCTTCCCGGGAGATTGTCCCTTTAGTACCATTTCAAAGAAAATATAGTAACCAAATAATATAAGAAAGAGTACTATCAGTGAAATTGTGACTACAATGGAATTGATGGTACCAAGAACAGCATCGGCTACAAAATTTTCCACAGCACCCGATTCTCCAACTATGATTATAACTGAAATAATTGCCAGCATAAGCATTTGAATTATTGAGTCGATAAACAGTGCAATGAACCTTGAACCAAGACCGGCTACTTCATATTCAACATGGACATTCTCAGGTGTTAATATTTCCAGGACATTTCTCATTAATCAGCCATCCTTTATACAATTTGTAATTTGTACCTTCATAAATATTCATTCATAAGTCATACTAAACTAATTGTATCAAATATTCTTTTTTGATAAAATAAGTTTATAAAAAAAATTATATTTAGAAGGAGAATCGATGAAAGAAGACAAATTTATAAAACAAAACGTTGAAGTCTGGGATAAACTTGAATCAACATTAATTAGACTCCATTCAAAGAGTATTTATACTTTTGGTAAAGACGAACTCGACGATTTTATTAACATGTATAATCTCGCATGCGGTCATCTATCCTTCTGTCGTACATACTACGGAAATACCCGGACAACTTCATACCTCAACCGCCTTGTATCGGATGCACACAGTTACATATATACTACCAAACCTTCCAACTTAAAAATGCTGAAGGATTTTTTGCTTATAGAATTTCCTCTACTGATAAAATCAAATTTAAAGTTTTTATTGAT
>JAAZCB010000159.1 GCA_012513545.1 Clostridiaceae bacterium | reverse complement strand
TTTTCCAGATTTTCACCTCGCTCCGGCCTGCCCAGGGTAAACACAGGGGGATTACCCCTACAATACATTAACTTATCACCAGGTTATGAGCGGTTTTCTAGCAGGTGACCATCAAACAACAAGATCTATATATCTTTAATAAAATCTCTAATAAGAGATAACTCCTGCCACGAGTTTATAATGTTTTCCCTCAAACACCATGCCTAGTGAAATCGTGAGATATAACTGCATAATTTTCTCTACGAGCAAAGGATTTTTTTTGTAATCATTACAAAAATCAATATCGGTGATTGGTAGGTCGTAAGTGTGATTTGCATAGCTAAAAATACATCTTGTTTGTTCATGTTTCCCATCCACTAATACAAAGCGCCAAGAGCTTGGTTTAATGAATGTCAATGAATAAGATAACTTTGAAATATCACTGACACTTATTGCATGACTATCAGAATTAAAAAGCAGTGTTTGTTTTTGATCAACGAGCCTATTTAAATATATGTCTTTTGCAGGAACTTTTTTAATAACTCTTAGTGATTTCGGGTCAAACAAAACATTCTCTGATTGGAAGCCACTTGGACATTCTTCGGTGACTTCAATTTCAATTATGTCAAGTAGATTTATTTTATCAACTAAACAACTATCAACTTGTCCCATTGGACCTGATGAAACAGGACGTATCCAACTTGGTCTGTCATTCTGCATTTTCATATTAAACATCGAATATGAACCTTGCTTTGGTACCATCTCGATTCCTGCAATACAGCGACCCGAATATTTCTTTGAATTAGCCAGACAGAGCAGATATCGCTTCACGTGTTCACCATAAATGTTTGATGGAAATATCTTGAAAACGATTGAGAAAGTATTCTGCCAGTAAACGTCGGTGGCATTTGTCAGGTAGATGTTCACTACACATCAGTACAGCACCATCCAGTAAAACTTCATCAATCTGATTAATAACATCACGTTCTACCAGCAGCTGAAGATATTCCACTTCGTACTGTTTCCAGGATATTTTCTTATCTCTGTACCGTTTTAGAAGGTCAGTTGTCGGAGCAAAATCAATCCTGTGCACATAAGGAATCCTAAGTATTTCTTGAGCGAAGTACTCTAAATCACTCCCCTTAGCAAAACCGGCTAACTGAGACTTGTTGTTGATCCGAATGTCGATGATTTTTTTTACACCATTGTTTTTGAGGAGCGTAAAAAATTCAGATGCTGTTTTTTGGGTAAATCCAATAGTGAATAACTGAATAGCCATTAATTCTCCTCGATAAAATCCGATGTGAATGATAGTGGTTTATACGCGACTTTCCTCATAACGATTTTATAAGCAGCTTCTCTCTGTTGTTCAGGCGTGACATACTCAAAGAGTGTTGATTGAGGAATTTTCTCGTAATACTTTTCGATCATTTGGTGCTCAAGTTCTTCATTCGTAATTATGCTGCTATCAGGTAGTATATGAATCACTTCAAAACCTTTGTTAACAAGCTGGTATGAGATCATGGAAAAGCGATGACAATCTAGGGGATTGGCTTCTGAACACATCAAAGAAATTTTATACCCCTGGTCAATGGCATCTTCTAATCGTTTAATGCCATTTTTAAAATCATCTGTTTCCCAGACCTTATAAAAATCGACCTGACCGTTTTCATCTAAAAGAATTGGTGATGTGTGTCTAGCACCGAATTCTTTCCCAAAATGAGCGTAGAAAATATCTTGATTCTTCAGGTCCTCAATTAGGCTTTCTTTATTAAATTGAGGATTGTATTTACTGTATGGCACACTTCGAACATCAATAACGCAGTTTATCTCAAAGTGATTCAACAAGTGAATGAACTCTTCAATGGGGTGTGTGGAGTGTCCAATTGTGAAAACTAAACGATGTCTACTCATTCCGTTTCAACCTAAAAATTGGTTCTGTTGTTTGTCGGACAGCATACCAGCAAAATATTTGTTATAAGGTAGCCTTTCCCTTATGTAGACTGGCTCTATCAGAGAATCAAATACCGTCATGGATAGACACTATCGTTGGGAAGCTTCATACGCTGTCTGAATAAACTTCTCTAAGAC
>JAAZCB010000158.1 GCA_012513545.1 Clostridiaceae bacterium | reverse complement strand
TTCTTTTTCTTCCATATCTTTTACCTTTATATCATAAATACTCATTTCGTTTCCTCCTACTCATTTTGTTTCTTGATTTTTTGTTTTCTGTTCTTCTTTTTCCTTTTTTTAGATTTATCAGTTTGTTTTATATTTGATTTATATTGTACACAATTTAATTTTGCTTGTCAATACATTTTTTTATAAAGCAAAGACCGGCCAATGAAGCGTTCACTTAGGGATTGAACAAAAACCAAGTGAACAGCTTCAAACGGGGCAAAAGAGACCAGTCACCATCAGGCATAAATACTTGAAGTGGCTAGTCTTTCCTTATATCGCCATGTCAAATTCGGTAATAGTTTGAACAAAATTATGCAATTCTTCTAATGTTTCAAAATCTCGATAGGATTTAGTATGTGACCTTGGCTGTTGTTGCAGGATTGCATCAAACAAATGCTCCAGACTCACTCGCGGAGAAGTCCAAAGAATTGAATCCTTGAATGAGTATGAAAATAGGAACATCCGATCATCATATATCTCAGACCACTTTTTCTTTTGAGTTTCTTCTTCAGATTTCAAATTAATGATCGAGAAAGGTGCAATTGTTGTGATATTGCTTTTTTTATAGCTCTCTTTAAGTAGATTATAAGCCTCTATGTCTGTTTCAGGTGCGCCATATCCGAATACTGTAATGCCTGCAGCTCTGCTTAAAAAATCTTTTGCAACTTCCCATTCGTTTTCAATAATGCTGTTATCATAATAATTTTTCTTATGAATGGGGAACAACAGTGGCATATCATTAAATGGTTTCATGCAGCTCGGGCAAAAGTATTTTGCATATCCTTTATTTTTACAATCATAACATATTCCTACACCAACATTGCCATGAGGAAATACCAGTTGTGGCAAGTTTCCAACTTTGATATTCCTAAGATATGCTTGTAATAAAAATGGATCCCAATTAAAAGTGATAATTGCATCCTTTTCAGTTAATGATAAGACTAAATAATCGTATAGCGTAACCACATCAGGAATTTGGAGACTTTGAAAATAGTCGCGTACAGCTATTTCCAAATCTTTTTGTAAGTCACTGTACTGAGCTACTCCTACAATATTTGAGAACAGCAATTCGAAGTTTTCCATCTCTTTTTCTGAAAAGCCATAGCTTTGTAGCTTATCTGTCAGTCCTAAAATTTTATGAATATTAGCTAGTGCAGGAACCGTGTTACCATTCTTATCGAATGGACATGACGCGATAGATGCTCCTGCGCCTAAAATGACCACATGAGGATCTAACAATCTTTTCTTTGATATGGAAGGTATTCTATAAGGTAAACTAAATGATCCCACTTAATCCACCTCACCCTTACCAAACAGAACAGTATCTTCTGCCACTTTACTCACCTTTTCCTTTGAATTTGAAGAGTAAGTCCTCTTTTTAAGCTTTTCATATAATACTGCTCCGATTGATTCCATGACTTGTTTCATCATGTCAGGATCAGAGAACATTCTCACGAAGAAATCTTCATTCTGTTCGTACCTAGTAGCAGCCATTTCTGGAAAGTCTTTTTCAAACAACAACATAAAGGTTTTTCGGTCATTATTTTCTGCATAGTTCTGCCATTTTTCTTCAGAGGCATAATCATTTTCAATTTGAAGTAACACCTTATCCATTTCAGTAAAATTTGTTCCGAACTTCTCGTTAATTTTATCGATTATTATTGTAAGAGGATCTTTTTTCTTTTCACGCCTACCAGCCTCGCCAGTGATAGGGCGGAAACCTTCTTCTGTGCTTTCTAAGTCTATCCCTCCTTCAAAATCCTTTTCAAGGCGATAGTACTCCAGTAGAACCTTGTCGTCTACAATTACCTTATCTCGACCGCCCTTCGGCAGCATAGTATAAAGAAACTTTGTATATACACTGAATTTGTGTATGTCTTTATCGAACAAACGACATACTTGAGTGATAAAAGAATAGATCCGGTTGAATCTAGCTAATGTTGACTTAAACAAGTCTTGTATGTCTTCTTCCAAAGCATCGAAGCGATCAAGTGCAGGTCGAATTGTTCCCTGCAACTTTCCTAAATCTCCAGCAGACTGCTCTTTATTAGAATAGAAAATCTCTGCGAAACGTGCTATCTCCATTTGTTGATATACACGGAATTCATCCAATGTGTTTTTCAAATCGTATATAACATTAGGACTAGTTTCTTCCTCCAGAACCGTTTCCTCATAATATGGTTCAAAGGATTTTCGAATATCCTCTGATGAATTTACAAAATCCAAGACAAAGGTATCGAGTTTGCCCCTCATTGTGCGATTTAAACGAGAAAGAGTCTGAACCGCCTTAACACCGGATAGCTTTTTGTCTACAAACATCGTGTGTAAAAGTGGCTCATCAAACCCGGTTTGATATTTCTCAGCAACAATGAGCATTCCAAATTCATCGGTATGGAATGCATCTGGTAAAGCCTTTTCTCTAATGGTTTCACCATCCCGGTTTTTATTCATCTTTTCTTCGGTAAAAGTTTGCCCATCGTCTTCAAGTTCACCGGAGAATGCAACCAATACCTCTAAGTCATTGTAACCCTTTGCTATGATTTGACGCCTGAATTCCTGTACATACCGTACTGCATGAAGACGGGACGGAGTAACAACCATAGCCTTAGCTTTTCCTCCAATTTTGTGTGCGGTGACATTCCTGAAATGCTCAAGCATAATAGTGGTCTTTTGCGAAATATTGTGTGGATGCAATGTTTCAAAGTTGCGGATTGCATTAACTCCGGCAACGGTGTCCAATTCAGGATCGTCTGGAATAGCTTTGGCAATCTTATAATACATTTTATAAGTCATATAGTTTTTCAATACATCAAGGATAAATCCTTCTTCAATGGCCTGGCGCATAGAATATATATGGAATGGATGATACTTTCCGTTTTCATCCTTCCAACCGAACATATTCAGTGTTTTATCTTTTGGCGTCGCTGTGAAAGCAAAGAATGACAAGTTTTCATGAATACCTTGTGCTGCCAGTTCATCCAGCAACTTATCCTCATCGTCTTTTCGTGCTGCTTCTTCAGCATTTTCCATCTCGGAATATTCTTCCAGTATCTTTTCCGTATCTGCAAGAGCTCGCTTTAGCTTTTTCGCCGCATCACCAGTTTGGGAGGAATGTGCTTCATCCACGATTATGGCGAAACGCCTATTACCGGAGTTGACTTCCTTATAAATTACAGGGAATTTTTGCAATGTAGTTATTATTATGCCAGTCCCTGCTTCAATAGCATCCTTTAATTGCTGTGAGTTCTTATCTATTTTTTGTACTACACCATCTACATGATCAAATTGGTATACGGTGTTTTGCAATTGGCTGTCCAATACGCGACGATCGGTAACTATTATGACAGTCTGAAATATCTTTTCATCATTCTCATCATGAAGACCTACTAGTCGATAGGCAAGCCATGCTATTGAATTGGATTTTCCCGATCCTGCACTGTGCTGAATAAGGTAGTTATGTCCGGATCCATTTACTTTTACCTGTTCTAATAGTTTGGTCACAACATCTAACTGATGGTAGCGCGGAAATATCATGCGTTCAGATGTTATTTCTCCAGTGTTCTTGTCTCTTTCTATCTCGAGGTGCATATACTTGTTTAAAATCTCAAGCAGACGATCTTTGCATAGAATGTTTTCCCAAAGATATGCCGTATCATATCCATCACTGTTTACAGGATTTCCTTTACCGCCGACATTGCCCGCACCATTGGAACCTTGATTAAATGGGAGGAAGTAGGTTTTACCACCTTCAAGACGCGTGGTCATATATACATTAGTCAGGTCAACAGCAAAATGTACAAGTACGCGGTTTTTGAATTCAAAAATAGCATCGTTACCCGCGCGGTCAAATTTATACTGCGCAATTGCATTGGCAGTGTCCTGTCCTGTAAACTGGCATTTCAATTCCATTGATACAACGGGAATGCCATTTAGAAACAGAACGATATCTATACTGTTTTCATTTGTAAGGGAGTAATGCAACTGCCGTGTACAGTTTAGGATGTTGTCAGCATACTGTTTTTGACTGGTTTCATTAATTGATGTTTCTGGTTTCCAATAAACAGCGCGGAACTTAATGCCACGATCAGTGAATCCTTGTCGAAGCACTTTAAGCAGTCCAACCATTTTTACTTCGCGGTAGAAACGGTCAATGATTTGCTTTTCACTATCTGATCCATAAATTTTCTCATACCGTTCCCACTGCTTTGTCTGACTGACTTTTATGAAAAAAATAAAGGTATTCTTGTCCAGAGCCACCTTGCGGTCAAAAGAAGAAGGATTTCCCTTTGTATAGCCGCCCTCAGAACAAAGGTAGCTTTCAATATCCTCTTCAAAGCGTTTTTCTTTAACATCAAAGTCGGGCATAACTTATACCTCCTCTTGCGGTATTTTATCATCAAATCTTTTTTTAGAATCAACAGCAATATTAATAAGCTTGTAGAATAGGTCAGTAAAATACAGATATGCTTCAACACATTCAATTAGAGCGCTATTCACTTTATCTTCATTTTCTAATCCGACTCTTATAGATATATGATTACCTTCTTCAGGGTTAATTGATTGATAAAAAGCTTTGTTAGAAAAATGAACATACCCTGATGCATTATCATATACAACAGAGAATTTATCATCGTATTGCTGAAGTTGATTTTTTAAGTAAAAATCACTCATCTTTTTACCTTGCTTATCTTTATGTGTACTTATTTTTCCACCATCAATAATTGTGGATATAACCGCATCTTCATCTTCGGCAATATATATGGCACATAATCTCATACAATTATCCATTTGCAACCTTAGTAAAGCGCCAGCACAAGTAAGATTCTTATCTTTAATCATTTGAGAAAAGCCCCTTGATAATTTCATGCTTCTGTCAAGAAGGGCACTAAAACACAAATCCACTTTTAATAGGTTTTCGCCAATAACACCTTTGGCAAGTTCTTTAGCAAATTTTATACGATTGTTTAAGTAATCTAAATTAGAAGCAATAATGTCTTCGAATTCATAATCTGTCAATTACTAAACCTCCTTCTTTCCAGTAACAACCTCATAAATGAGGGATTTTTTATATTCTACTAGTTTTTCAATGAGGTTACTTTTTACGTTAATGGACGCATCAATTTGTTCATTCTTCTTATCAAGAAAATTCACAATGCTATTTTGTTCTTCGTGACTTGGCATAGGTAGTTTTAACGATCTTAAGTCGTTTCTCGATACTTTTAAACGACAGGTATTTACTCGGTCATCCCCTCGGTCAATAGACATGATGCCTTTACCTAAACTGTATAAAACCTTTCTCATTGTTTTAGTCTTAAACAAGTACTCACAGTACCTAGCTGCAATATGATAATCATCAGTATCGTAATATGTGTAATATGCGGGGCTAACACAGCCAAAGTACCTTGAAATACCAACAGCTCCAACTATCATATTCATGCTATTCAAAACCAAATCACCTTCATGCGCCAATTTGTATTGGGCTACATTGTCCTTAAACCTATCAAGATTTGTTGTTTTTTCGGCATACAGAGTAACTCCTTTATCAATAGATAAAGACAATCTTTCTTCTGTCTGTACTGGTAAATTAATTTCTCTACGTTCATTCAAAATATATTTGAAGGCTATTAGTTTCCAATGTTCTGGCATAAATCCAATCCATTCAATACCGCTATCTTTCATTGGCACATCCGAATTTAATCCTTTGGTAACGGCTTCCATAATAACCGACGATTTATATGTTTTTAGCTTTTCGATAACTTCCTGCTGTCGAGCAATAATGGCATCGATTTTTGCACATTTTTCGTCAAGGTAGTCGGCAATGCGTTGCTGGGCTTCAAGTGATGGACAAGATATCTCTTCTTGCGACAACATTGTTGTAATATCTAAATTCTGAATCCCCGTCGTTTGTTTAATATACTTTCTGACATATTCATTTTTATAGAATGTAACGAGAATGTACTGCATATATTTCGGAATTATGTTTTCTGCAACTCTCAGCCTGTCAATAAAATTTGCATACATACAAGAGTAGTTTTCATTAAAAATAATAGTGCGACCAACTGGAGTTTTTTCTCCGCCACCAGACTTTTCAATTAATATATCGCCCTTTTCTAAAATAAGTCTTTTAACTATGGAAGAATCATAATTTCGTCTAGTGAACTCATAGTCATTTGCTTGTTTAATAGTCATCCTTTCATAATCAAAATCAGCGATTCGTATACAAACGTAATCATTTTCATTGCCTTGAGATTCTACTCCCCAGGACCCGCCATCTCTTTTAGATATAGCATTTTTCATTCTTATAACGTTCCAATCAGCAGGGATCTCCCCGATCCAATCTACACCGCTGTCTTTCATCTTACGCATTTTTGCTCACCGCCTTAGCCATTGAATACCTCCGCCAAAGCGCCATCTAATTCCTTCTCGATCTCCAATATCTCCTGCATTATTTCCGCAGATGGCTTTGGCTCTTCGTATTTATAAAAATATCTGGTAAAAGGAATCTCATAGCCTATTTTAGATTTTGATTTATCAATCCATGCATCCGGAGCAAAAGGCAACACTTCCCGTTTGAAATATTCTTCAATATCTTCTTTTAACGGGATGTTTTCGGTGTCTCGAAGATTTGAATCTGGCTGCTTTTTTCCATTTTTCAGAACAAGTACACCCATTTCATCTTTGAGAGGGCGTTCTATCGTAATTTTCGTATAGCCAAAATCTTCGTCATCAAAGATCATGCTGATTTCGCTAGTTTTAAAGTCTCCGTATAAGCGTGTTATTTCTTCAATTGCTCTATCTGGAATATCATTTCTTTTGTTCCCAAGAGCCTTTCTGCGTTTTTCATATAAGCCATTGGCGTTAATAAGCTGCACCTTGCCCTCTCGTTTGGTGCCTTTCTTTTTATTGGAAAGGACCCAAATAAAGGTGGCAATCCCCGTGTTATAAAAAATATCGTTAGGCAACGCAATAATCGCTTCAAGCAAGTCGTTTTCTATAATATACTTTCTGATTTCGGATGGCCCGCTTCCGGCGTCACCAGTGAATAGCGGCGAGCCATTATGAATAATTGCAATTCTGCTGCCACCGTCTTTAGGTTCTTTCATTTTGGATAGGGCAGTCATGAGAAATAGCATTTGACCATCACCTACAGAAGGCAGTCCCGCTCCAAACCGTCCAGCAAATCCCCGCTTTGCTTCAGATTCGACTTTTAACTTTTCGTTTTTCCACTCACGACCGAAAGGTGGATTAGAAAGAATATAGTCAAATGTTTGACCTTCAAATTGATCGGATGAGAGTGTATTCCCTTCCTTAATGAATTCAGCATTGTTACCTTTGATAAGCATGTCTGCTTTGCAGATGGCAAAGGTTTGGTCATTTATTTCTTGTCCGAATGAAACAAGTTCTGTTGAGGTGTTTAACTCATTTAAATATTCCTCGGCAACAGAAAGCATACCACCAGTGCCGCATGCGGGATCATAAATTGTTTTCGCTATGTTATTGCCAGATAGAATATCGTTATCATCATAAAATAAAACATTTACCATTAGCTTGATAACTTCTCTAGGCGTGTAGTGCTGTCCAGCGTCCTCATTGTGAGATTCGGAAAATCTGCGAATTATTTCTTCAAATATATATCCCATCTCAAGGTTAGATATAACAGATGGATGAAGGTTCGCCTTCTGTGTTGTGAACTCTTTAAGGACAATATATAAGATTCCCTTATTCGCCATTGTATTAATGTGCCCATCGAATTTAAATTTCTCAATAATATCGTGAACATTTTCAGAAAAGCCATTTAAGTAATCCCTGAAATTAGCTTCAATATTATCAGGATCATCCAGTAAACGTTCAAAGGTATACTTGCTGGTATTGTAAAAAGGCTGTGCTGATGCCTTGCGAAGCAATACATCTCTCATAGGTAGTGTTTTTACGCTTTCGTATTTCTCCAATACAACATCTTTAGTATCTGACAAGATACAATCGAAGCGGCGAACAACTGTCAATGGTAAAATAACTTCCCCATATTCGTGAGGTTTGTAAACTCCAGTCAATTTATCTGCAATCGCCCAGATTAGAGCGGCCTTTTCAGAAATATTTGCACTTAAACTCATGTTAATTCTCCTCCGTTTTTTTGTCTGGTACAAATTCCATGACATCGCAAATGTCGCAATTTAGTGCGGCGCATATCTTTTGAAGTATTTCCGTGTTCACATTTTCATTTCGGCCAAGCTTCGAAATGGTAGCCGAGCTGACGCCAGAAAGACGCTGCAGGTCTTTCTTTTTCATGTTTTTATCAATCAGCAGCTTCCAGAGCTTGTTATAGCTTATCGACATGGTTTTGCACCTCCCGCAAATATATTCCAATTATATCGCGTGTACGAGAAAATAACAATTAAATTTAAGAACGCATTATTATTAATGCCTATTCATATTTGCATCCGCATCGTCTTGCGGGTGCTTTTTATTTTTATCAGCACCCCGTCCGAATTGTAATGCTTTCATGGCATATGGTGAGCGGTAAATTTTCAAGGAAGTTTATCTTTTTCTCGTTCAAAACTGCCAAAAGTGTCCTGGGACTATTGAGGGAGAAAAAACTTTAATTCTTTTCGTTCAAACCATTGGTTTAGCCCCATTGGTTATTGAGGGAAAAGAAATCAGCCCTCAGAAGGAAGTGAAAAAATGCAATACGACAATCTGCCAAAGGAACTGCGCGACAAAGCTGCATTTTGCTTGTGGAACTACGAAGAGCGCAAAGGCAAGTCAAAGCCGGATAAGGTGCCTTATCAAATCAGCGCCAAGCGAGCGCAGTCAAACAATGAAAATTGACAATAGTGGACGAGGAAGCTGCCGAGGTGGTACGTGAAATCTTCCGGCTTTGCATGGCAGGCTTTGGACCTTCCCAGATTGCAAGACAGTTGGCGGAACGATGTGTTAATGTTCCTACGGTTCATTTAAGGAGCAAAGGCATAAACACACCTGCAAGACCACCGGAGAATCCCTATGCTTGGCAGTCCCGGACGGTAGCTGATGTCCTCGCTAAGATGGAATACTTAGGCCACACTGTTAATTTCAAGACCTTTAAAAAGTCCTACAAGAACAAGACCAAGATGCAAAACAATCCAGAGGACTGGCTAGTTTTTGAAAACACCCATGAAGCCATCATTGATGAAGGAACCTGGGAAACGGTGCAGAAAATCCGAGATGGCAAACGCCGACCTTCTCGCATGGGTGAGATGGGGATGTTCTCCGGCATGATGTATTGCGCGGATTGTGGAGCAAAGCTGTATCAGGTGAGGGCCAATGGCTGGACCCATGACAAAGAGCATTTCGTCTGCGCTACATACCGCAAGGTCAAAGGTGGCTGCAGTTCCCACCAGATTCGCAATGTTGTGGTAGAGCAGCTTGTGGCGGAGGATTTAAGAAAGGTACTGGCTTTCGCCAAAGAACGAGAGGCGGAATTCATCCAAATCGTCACCAACAATTCGGAAAAAGAGCTTGCTAAGGAGCTACGGCTCAACCAGAAAGAATATGAGCAGTCGCGGGTCCGTATCTCAGCCATTGATAAGATCATTCAGAAGCTCTATGAGGACAAGGTGCTCGGCAATATCTC
>JAAZCB010000157.1 GCA_012513545.1 Clostridiaceae bacterium | reverse complement strand
TGAATACAGGCATTAATTCGCCACCTTTAAAGTTTTTTGCTGATTTTTAAATTATCATCCACAACATCAACAACGGCAGTTCCACCTTTTGACAGTTCACCGAACAGGACTTCGTCCACAAAGTATGTCTTTATCTTTTCCTGAACCACTCTTATTATTTCGCGTGCACCATAAACAGAGGAAAGACCCTTTGAGGCAATCCATTTATAGCACTTTGTGGTAACTTTCAGCTTGATATTCTTTGCCGCCAGCTTTTTCTCAAATTCCCTGACAGCCTTTTTAGCAATTAACAGGGCCATTTCTTCATTAATATGATTGAATACAACAATTTCATCGAGCCTGTTACGGAATTCAGGAGAGAATATACGCTCAATCTCTTTAGTTATTGCCCCTTTATCAATATTGCGTACTTCGAAGCCAATCATTGTACGTCCAACCTCTCTTGCACCTGCGTTTGAGGTCATTATCAGGACAATATTCCTGAAATCGGCTTTCTTGCCATTGTTATCAGTGAGGGTTGCATAGTCCATTATTTGAAGAAGCACGTTAAATATGTCGGGGTGGGCTTTTTCAATCTCATCAAGCAGTAATACACAATAAGGTGTTTTTCTTATTGCATCTGTAAGCAGTCCTCCTTCTTCGAAGCCTACATATCCGGGAGGTGCTCCTATAAGCCTTGCAACGGTATGCTTTTCCTGATATTCACTCATGTCAAATCTGATAAGAGGTATACCCATTATGGAAGACAACTGCTTTGATAGCTCGGTTTTGCCAACTCCTGTAGGTCCAACAAAAAGAAGTGAAGCAACCGGCTTGTCGTTTTCATTGAAGCCTGCTCTTGACCTTTTGATAGCCCTGACTACGGTATCAACTGCATTATCCTGGCCGAATAATTCGGATTTCAAAGCGGCATCGAGATCCTTTAGCTTGGTTAACTCACTGCCGGATACGCTTTGTTCGGGAATCCTTGCAATTGACGATACCGTTCTTTCTATCTCTTTTAAAGAAATTTTAATAATTTTGTCATCGTTCTCGCAATGAAGCCTGGCATATGCGCCTGTTTCATCTATTACGTCTATTGCCTTGTCGGGAAGATGCCTGTCTTGTATATACTTTGCAGAAAGTTCAGCGGCAAGGCGCAGAGCATCAGATGAGAATTTCACCTTATGGAAGTCCTCGTACTTGTCCCTGAGCCCCTCAAGGATTTTGCAGGTATCCTCAACAGAAGGTTCGGGTACGTCAATTTTCTGGAATCTTCTTGACAGGGCCCTGTCTTTTTCAAAATACTTTTTATACTCTTCATAGGTGGTTGAACCGATGAAACGCAGGTTGCCCTGTGTAAGAAACGGCTTGATTATGTTTGAGGCATCCATAGCACCGTCAGATACCGCTCCGGCACCAACTATTGTATGAATTTCATCTATATAAACAATAGCTTTATCCTGATTTTGAATCTCGTTTAAAACCTTTTTGATGCGCTCTTCAAAGTCACCCCTGTATTTTGTACCGGCTACAAGGCTACCCATATCCAGATAGTATATTTTGCTGCCTTTAAGGGATTTTGGTACTCTGTTTTCAACAATCATATGTGCAAGGCCTTCGGTTATTGCGGTTTTACCAACTCCAGGGTCTCCCACATGAACAGGATTGTTTTTTGTTCTTCTTGAGAGAACCTGGATTGTACGGTCAATTATATCCTCTCTGCCTATTAGGGGGTCAATTTTCCCCATTCTGGCTTTATGAGTAAGTTCAATGGTAAAATAACTTAAAAAGTCATTTTTTGTGCTGCTGTCCTCAGGAGCTTCTTCAACTGTCTTAAACATGGGATCAGCAGGCTTTAGGGAGTTATCCTTGCTTTTAGGTACAAGTGATATACCATGAGAAATGTATTTTAATACATCAATTCTTTTTACTCCGTTTTTTTGCAGGATATAACTTGCAAATGACTCTTTTTCACTATAAAGAGCAACAAAAATGTCACCTATCTGTATAACGTTTTTCCCGGACGACAGACAGTGGTATGCCGTTGTCTGCATGACACTGTTTACGCCCATTGATTCAATAGGTTCAATATCCTCAACAATAGACATGTTTTCTTTAAAGAAATTTATTAAATCGTTCTTAAGCTTGTCAACATCTCCACCGCAATTTTCAATAATTGATGCACCCTCGTCGAAGAAAAGGGCTGCGTAGAGTATATGCTCCGGGGTGAAATACTCATGGTTGTTATGTTTGGCTTCGTTATATGCTGATATTAGTATTCTATTTGTGATATCATCAAGCTTCATAGCCTTTTCACCATCCTTAAATAAAATTAAGCTTCGCATGAGTTTATATGAACATATATGTTGTAAATAAGTAATGTAAGTATTGCGAAACATATTGATAGCCGAATAAATATACCGATACTTAGCATGATAGTAAGGTGAATCCTATCAAACTGGTTTACTCGGGCTCTATTACAGCCACCAGGGGATATTCCCTTTCTTTTGCCATCTGCTCAACCTGTGTAACCTTTGTTTTTGCAATATCATAGGTATATATACCTACAATACCTTTTCCTTTTACATGTACGTCAAGCATTATCTTTGTTGCTTCGACAGCACTCTTGTGAAATACCGAGATAAGCACTTCAACTACAAAATCCTGTGTTGTATAGTCATCATTAAGAAGTATAACCCTGTAAAGTTTCGGCCTTCTATATTCAATTTCAGTCTCTTCCTTATATATTGTTTTTTCACTCACAATTGACACTCCAATCAGATACATCTACAATAAATTATAACAAAATCACTTGGTAGTATACAACCACAAGTGATTTTATAACAAACAAATTTTTGTGAAATTATTTACAATAACCTATGTCTTCGTGACTATCTTTGTAAGTTCTTTTATCCATAGTGGGACCTCTAAAAAACATATGAATGATTGCTCGTATATTGTAATGTCGGAGTATATGTTTTGTCAACAAGAAATGATATATGTTTTTGAAAGACTGTTAAATATCAATTAAGGCCGGATAAAGCTCCGGCCTTTTGGAAATATTCTCTTATATGTGTGTTATTTACTTAAAGAAAAAAGCTTGCAATCGCAAGGATGGCTATTATTGATGCTGCTACTGTTTTATATACATAAATTTTTTTCATCCAAATCACCTTCCAATCAATACAAATAGAATTTGTATTTGTATTTACCAACAATAAAAATGTCATAAACGTTGAATATAAATTAAGGAAAATTTGAAGAATAACTGTTATAAGATTTATTGTAATCAATTATCGAAAATTTATTTTCAAGATGCAGCAAGGAGGTTTATTTGGACCAAAAAGGGCTTAATATAAAAAAGTACTTTAAGTTTGCTTTAATAGGTATCGTTACAGGTATGGCAAACGGCTTGTTCGGTTCGGGCGGAGGCACTATTGCTGTTCCTGCTATGGTACTGCTTCTTAATGAGGAGGAACACATCGCTCATGCTACTGCAATTTCTATTATCCTTCCGCTGACTTTGGTGAGTGCTGTGCTTTACGTTTCGAATAGCTATATAAACTGGGAGCTTACATATAAGGTGGTACTGGGAGGTATTGTGGGTGGCTATATAGGAGCAAAGCTCTTAAACATTTGTCCTTCTCATATTCTAAGGAAGATTTTTGCAGTTTTTATGATAGCAGCAGCCATAAGAATGTTACTTTAAACTGGAGGAATTATGCTACTTTTTTTTATTGGCATGGCAGCAGGAATTATAAGCGGAATGGGAATAGGAGGAGGAGCTATATTAATACCTGCTCTGGTCATTTTTGTAAAGCCTGACCAGCATGTTGCACAAAGTGTAAACCTTCTGTTTTTTATTCCAACAGCGGTAACGGCTTTAATTGTTCATATAAAAAATAAAAGAATAAATTTCAAAATGGCTTTTCCTATTATTATATCAGGTCTTGTAGGGGCTTATATCGGTTCCCGGCTCGCTATATCCCTGCCGGGTAACGTCCTTAAAAAAATGTTTGGCGTGTTCCTTCTTATCCTTGGCATTTATGAGATGCTAAGAAAAGAAAGAAAAATGCGGCAGGCATAAAAGCCTGATTAAGAAGACACATTTTGACGTGCAGCCAAAAAACAACTGCCTGCACAGGTGGAAACTTATGCAGACAGTTGTTCTTAATAGTAATTAGAGGTTTTTATTTTTTCAAAGGCAATTCGGTTATTAAGCCAAGAATATATTTTCTTAAAATGGAATAGTCGATGGAGTTTACTTTTCCATCCAGATTCAAGTCAGCAACACGGGGGTCTTCAGCCGGAATGCTGTCAATAACCTCCAATAGATATCTTTTTAAAATAGAATAGTCACTTGAATTTGTTTTTCCATCTCCGTTCAAATCTCCATACTTAAGTGAGGGTATTTCAAATTGAGTAGGAGATGGGTGGTTCTAGCGAAAAAACTGACATAGGTGAGAACAACGTAAATAAGAGCACCAAAATCATTAGTATAGTAGCCTGTTTTTTTAACATGTTATTCATCCCTTCGAAAACTAAAAATATTAGTAAATAACAATATGGTAAGTACTTGCAATATTGTTATAGTTTTTCGTGACAAATAAAGTTTTAAGGGGGTGGTACATGCTGAAAGAAGAAATAAAGGTATTAAAGAATTAAATGAAGCATTACAAAGAGAAGATAAAGGAAGAAGTGATAATTTAACTTTGTAACAGCTAAACATAAACCATATAGTTGTGCAAATACAACATTAATAGGAGAATATGTTAAAGCAGTGCAAAAATACTGATTCATTAAAATAATTCATGAACAGCATATTGACATTCTCAGGTTACAGATGTAAACTGTATATAAGGTTACATTTGTAACCTGGGAGGAGGAAAAACATTGAATAAG
>JAAZCB010000156.1 GCA_012513545.1 Clostridiaceae bacterium | reverse complement strand
AGTTTAAGCTGTATATACGGACAAGTGGAATTCTTGTCTAATATAATGCTCTGATTTATACCTAAATTGATTTTCTGGCCTCTGGCAAAATTTTCAATTCCCAATTCAGATAAGGATAGAAAGCCATCACTGCCGGCTGATTCAAATACAGATTCTGCAGGATCACTTAAATAACGGTTTGTGTATCTCATAACAGCTACAACGTGTTTACATGCTCCAAAGCAGGTTTTAAAATCTTCACACTCACAAAAATATCTGTTTACCGAACAGTCATTTCCTACTTCTATCTCTACTTTGCAGGGATTTGTTTCCTGTACAATGGCTTTAATGGTTTTTATGTCCTTTATATACTCAAAATCTGTTACATTATTTGAAAGCCTTATACCTCTATTGTAAACTTCTATATCAGAGGTCATTCTCTGCATTAATTCATCTTTAAAAGTAATCATTTTATTCCCTTCTTAAATTATGATTGGCTAAATATATAGATGTAAATGCTAATTAGTATTTTAACAGAAATTGTATCAAAGTAAAATGTTTAAATTTTTCTAGTGCCAGGCAGGAGTTCATTTCCACTTTGGGTTGTGTAGCGTTTCAAAGGCTTTGCCTTCTACAATAATCACTATCTGCATATTTAAACTGGTTATGATTCGCTACTTAGAATAGTGTTTCCTTTTTTAGTAAAGTGCGAAAAAGACGCCTGGCAAGTTTCACAGTTATATACGAGCACAATACAATAAGCAAAGGCATTACAGGATATGAATATCTCGAAGTCGCCACAAAACCCAGATGAATAACTGTCATCATAATTATATAAAGACTTATGAGTCTTATTTCTTTTTTGATGCCAGAAAGAATTACACCAATCCATCCGAGCTGAACATATAAATAGTGCAGTCCAATAAGGCTTCTTAGTGTTTTTATTTTGCTATCGACATAATAAAATACTTCATTCAGGTACAAATATGTAAATTTCCCGACTGTGTACCATTTTAAATATAACAGGGGTTGATTTGAAAAACCCTCGATTATTCTTTTTACTGCTACCTGCTTCTGATTCCTTACAGGCATGTTATCTACCCCTTCATAATATGGATAAGTGCCTCTTAGTAGCGGGTCCTCCTGTGTGGCAAAAAGAACAAGTCTTTTTAGCACAATAAGGTTTCTGATCCACCAAAAACTCATTACCAGTATAAACCCTGAAACATTGTAAATAAATGCCTTCAATAATTTTATGTTTTTTGTCTCCATATAGTAAAACAAATATGGAAGGACAATCAAAGGAGCCATTGCAGGCCTGACCAAAACAGACAGAGCAAACAGTATTCCTGCCAATGAATTAATTATTACGCTTTCTGACTCAACAGCATATATCTGTACAATAAAATACAGAATAAAAAGAAAGGTATAAAGCGTCTCGGTCAGCAAAAGGGTTGGAACCCATATTGCGACCAGATAAATTGAGTATAAAACTGACGATAACGCCGCTATTGCCATACTCTTGAAAAGTTTCTTCGAAACAAGGTACAATAAACCGGATGTAAGAGATGCCAAAACAATCTGGATCAATCTTACTTCAAAAAGCGGGCTATGACTTTTGTAGCCAAATATAATATATATGCTTGAAAGAAATAATGGATATCCCGGTGTTATCAATGCATTTGGTTCACCACTTTTGTTATGGAAGTAGTCATACCCTAAAAATCCATTGTCCAGAAACTGCTTAACCATAACATCATAATTATATGCGTCTCCGGTAAGCTCAGGCGGCTTTACAGTCAAAAGGTAATACAGCCTGATTACAAATGAAAACATAACAATTAAAGCCAGTAGTACAGTCTCAAATCCAATAACCTTCCTCCCTGCTTTACTCAATTGCAGCATCTTTCCTTCCTATTTTCCAATTAGGATTGTCCAAGTTATCAGGGTTTATTAATAATTTTTATTATTATACTCGTCAAACAAAACTGAATTTATGCATTTTTATTGACGTTCCTGTTAATAATTATCATTATGCACAAACTTATATCACCATGAGGAGAAGTATATGTTTTCATTAAAAAGTGAGAAAAAGTGGATAGTTTCAGCACTGTTAACCATTATTGCACTTTTTGCAGCGGTGAACATCTATTCAGTAATAAAATACAACAATTATTTTTTACTGGGCAGCCTGGAAAAGGCAGATAATGATGATGTAAAATACATCAGAAGCGCCTGGACACTACTTGAAAAGGGAATACTTACATACCATGACACTAATAATCCGACCGTATACATTATGCCCGGACACCCCCTAATACTAACTGTCCTTACAGGAATTTTCGGAAAAACAGGCGGCATTACCGCTTTCAGGCTGTTCCAGATTGTTCTTCAGGCACTTTCTCTCGGACTGGTCTTTTTGATAGGCAGAACAATTTTTAACAGCCTCGCAGGCATAACAGCCTCTTTTCTAGATGCAATATATTGGCCGGAGTATTTTGCTGCCGGTACAATACTGACTGAAGTTGAATTCAAATTTCTTCTCTTATTGCTTGTATATATATCTGTTTTTGCAGTCAGAAGCAAGAAAAAGACTTACTATATTGCAGGTGGATTGGTTTTGGGTATTACCTGCCTTATAAGGCCTACCATAGCAATATTTCCTGCCATTATACTTACTGTCTGGCTTTTTTTCAGGTATACACCAAGAGAAATAATAAAATTTTCAATTCCGGCAGCTTTAGCTTTTATAATAGTTATGTCACCATGGTGGGTAAGAAATTACATGGTGTTTGACAGGTTTATCCCCCTGACCCTGTCATCTGGCAATCCATTCCTTCAAGGTACATATATAAACTACGACCAGTCAGTTGATCCTGTCCCATACACTCCGGACAAAGACGTAATTAAAACAAACGAAATAGAGATGGAAACAGGAAAATACAGGCTAAAGACGCACTTCAAAAAAGAACCGTTGAAATACGTATACTGGTATACAATAGGGAAGTCAAGGTATTTCTGGAAAGATCCCTTCTACTGGAGGACAGTATTCGGAATCTCCCCCGAAATGTCATATTTCTACCATTATTTCATTTTAATAACAGGCTTGTTTGGAGCAATATTGTCGATAGTAAGGAAAAATATATTTTCCTTGATTATTATCATAACTATAATTTATTTCAATATAGCCCATTTGCCGTTTTTCACATTTT
>JAAZCB010000155.1 GCA_012513545.1 Clostridiaceae bacterium | reverse complement strand
TCTATAACCCTGCCCTCGGAACATGCATCACTGAATTCAATATTATAAGGTATTACAGCCATATCCCTCTTTACATTATGCCTTCTGCGTATATTCTTTACATTAAGCCTTGAGTCACTGTCGTATCTCCCAATAAGGAACACACATTTTTCGGAGAACGCTCCGTAAGCTTCAAAAAAATCATCGAGTACGCTTATATTCTGGTTAAGGTTCACAACTATAAGGTTCGAGTGTTCAAGTATCTTGTTTGACAATTCATTCTTGCCTGAGGAAACATCTATAAGTATCAGATCATAATACTCCTGAGCCGAGCTTAAAATCAGGTCAATAACATCATTAAGGTCTTTCATGTATAATTCCCTGCTGGTATTGGTGGTACCCGAAAGCAAATCCAACTTGTTTCTTATCAGTGTAGTAGTATAATTACTTATGTTTTCCTTGTCCACCTTGTTAAACTTGATGAACCTGCTTAACGCGTCTATACCTGAATCGGAGAGTTCTGTCAATTCGGTCTTCAGATACTTCCTGTCCATAAGAGAAGTCTCAAGGCCACTTTTTTCAAAGTGGTTGTGGGTAACCAGAATTTTAAGCCTGTATTCCAAAGCAGCCATCACTGCTGCAGCAACCATATTCAGTGTAGTGGCCGTTTGTCCATGCACGTTGCTCCAAAAAGAAATCTGCATATTATCTCCCCTTTTCCGCAGTTTTAAAAGCTCCTGTCAAAAGTTTGCCTTCTATACCCAAATACTTTAGAACAATCTCACGCAGCATGTTCTTATATTCCTTTTGAAGCTTTTGGAACTTTATAATATCGTTATACTGGCTCTCAATCCTGCACACAAGCTCAGCGTCTTCCAGATAAAGCTCATAATCCGCCAAATACTTTATTCCGAAACTCTCAAGAATGCTGTCTATATATTTTTTATCTATCTTGCAGTCAACAACATCCCTGAAAACCCTGATTATTTCAAGGTTTTTGTCTGTTTTTGAAAGAAAATCCCTGAGTCTTAGAATATTATGCCTTTGGAGGTCTGTAACTGCCATAAGCACGTTGCAGCCTGAATACTCTTCTATAAGTCCATCATTCATGCCAAAGTTAATCATAACAACATCATACGCCGTCATATCAATATCGCTGAAACTCTCAGTATCTATACAATTAAGAAACACATCAACATTTCTATATGTAACAATGTCACCCTTATTTATTTCAGGAACCGAATACTTCAAAAGCTGTTCCTTTGATGCATCAATAATTGCAGTATTTCTGCCAAGGTTAACAAGGATACGGGAGAGATACAGTGCAATATCATTTACTTTTGTTCCTGCAAAGCCTATTTTATTGGAAGAAGCCATTAACGTCTCCCTCCTTTTCCTGAGTCTTTCCGGTAGAACCACTGCTGCTTTCCGGCTTGACCTCAACCGGATTTCCCGGAGTAGCTGACGGCTTGTTGTTCTTCTCTCTTGCTATTGTTTGGCTATCACTCTGTATCTTTTCAATCCTGTCGGCAGTTTCCTGCTCAAAACCATTTTGGATATTGTTGAGGACTTCCTGGGGCAGCTGGCTCAGTCTTTGATCCAATGCGGTACGCGCCTGTTCTGCAAGGTAGTCCTTTGCCCTGTTCAGAATGTTTGGATCGTTTTCAATTATCCTTAAGACATCAAGATTCGGAGGATACGTGGGAATTCCATCCTTCTGCGAACCAGGCTCTATATAGGTAACCGTATAGAGTCTTGTACCTTTACGGATATATGCATCAACAATTGCACTGCTTAAGGTAAGTATCTCTTTTTCATTAAGCCAGCACCAGATTGTGTTTTGCTCAAGTTTTATGTCTCTGATTTTTTTCTTTGACAGGACAAGATAGTCTTCTCCATTTCCATAAGTAATTCTTACATCTATAAACTTATCTTTCGTAAGATTGCTTTGCAGAAGAAGCATGTTTAGTTCTTCCTCCCTCAAGTCATCAGCTATCTTTTCATCAATAACCATGTACTTCATAACCGGCATGCCTTCTTTCAAGTCATACCTTGCAAATTTCCCAAAATCCTCTTCCTTGAAAAATAATTGAGAATCTATTTCGGAAACAGTATCTGTTTCTCTTAGCAACTCGCTGGTAAGAGGGGTTCCGCAAGTTATGTCCTCTATTGGTATAAATACATGCTTTTTGTTATTATAAAGCTCGAATTTCAAATCTTCTATCTGTTCCTTATATGATCTTTCCATACTTTCTATGTTTTTGAAATAAAGATAAAAGCCTCCCGTCGCCAAGCCTGATATAATAATCACAACCACCAAAGACATGATTATATACTTTAAAGCCTTGTTTTTTCTTTTGCTGAAAGCCATTGATAAACCCCCGTTCCTAGTAAAATAGACTTATTGTATTCATTTTAAAGAATATGATAATACAAAATTTCAAGAAGAAGTATTTGTATCAGTGCATAGAAAAGGACAAGACAAAACTGCAACTATATATGATCTAAAATACAAAATTCCTGAAATTCGATATGTAAAAAGACTTACAGATAAATCAATACACCCTTTGCCAACTTTTCTATTCAACTCCTCGACAATTATTTATAAAATTTAACAATAAAATGATATATAATATAACACTTCAATTGAAATGGAAAGACAAGGTATTTGTGGTAACAATCCGTTTTCAGATTCCCAGAATTTCTTGTTGATAAAGTTTCCCCCAAAACAACTGAATATTTCTAATAATTACGAATTATGATTTGTGTAAACTACATTTATAGTATATCTATAGTTTAATTAACTATTTTAGCATTTTACTCCCAAATAAATATAACACATTTCAACAAATTACGTCAATAACATCATATAAATTTATTTATATTTATCAAAATTCCTTCAGAATATACTTTTTATCCC
>JAAZCB010000154.1 GCA_012513545.1 Clostridiaceae bacterium | reverse complement strand
TGTATATGGCAAAGATCCCCAGTTCTTAAATCATGATTATCAGAATCTCAGGGAATTCTTTTCAGAAATGGAGATTAGCGCAGCCTGGTTTGAAAATCCTTATTCAGCTATCTGGGAAAAGTATGTCTTTATTGCTGCCTTTAGTTTAATGACTGCCTATTCTGGCAAGACCATTGGTGGAGTTATAGAGGATAGTACATTTCATAAGTTGACTGAAAACATTATGCAAGAGATTGTTATGATTGCCAGGTCAAAAGACATTAGTTTAAAACAGGATATAATTGAAACTTCTATGCAAGTAGCCAAAAGATTTCCCTATGATACTACAACTTCCTTTCAGAAGGATTACTTAAAAGGAAATAACAAAAACGAAGGAGATATATTTGGCGGCACCTTAATTCGTATGGCTCAAGAATATGGCATTGCCGTTCCTGCCATTACCGAAATCTATAGCAAATTAATATCTTGAATTAATCAAAACTTTAGAAGGGAGCTTGTGGATTATCTATTCATTCAACTAGAGTGCACTTCCCTATAAATTACAACTTCTATTTGACGAATATCAATACATCACGAACCCAAAAATATCAGGAGTTCGCGAACTCTAATTAAATATTATATCAACACATCACGAACTATTAACATAAATATTCTATACTGACCTTAGAAATAAGGAGGTCAGTTAGAATATGAAAAAGATAAGAGAAAAGGCAATAAAAAGATACTTAAACGGTGAATCTCCGAAAGAGATCTACCGGAGCCTGGGTAAAGGAAAGACCTGGTTCTTTAAATGGCTCAAGAGATACAAATTAGATGGAACTAACTGGGCATCTGAACATTCCAGAAGACCCCATCAAAGCCCAAAAAGGATTAATCAGGAGACAGAGCAGATGGTTATTGCTACCAGAAAGAGACTGGAAAATAAGCTATATACACAAATAGGCGCTTCAAATATTGACTGGCAATTAAGACAGGAAGGTATGAAGCCTCCTTCTGTTGCTACCATCAATCGTATTTTAAAAAGAAATAACCTGATTCGCAGACGGGAAAGGTATGTCCCAAAAGGGACTTCCTATCCCTCTCCTTGTGTAACCCAAAGCAATGATCTACATCAGCTGGATGTAATAGGTCCCAGATACCTAAAGGGAGATGGCCGTTTTTATTCAATCAATGTCATTGATGCCTATGACCGCAGGGAAAGTAATTACCCTCATCGCAGGAAGAACCGAATGGCTATTTTAAGCGGACTATTGTACTGCTGGCATATACTGGGAATACCCCGTTATCTACAGATGGATAACTTGCTTTGCTGTAGAGGCAGCAATCACTATCCACATTCTTTCGGCATTATTATCCGAGTCTGTCTACATTTGGGCATACAACCTATTTTTATTCCAATCAGAGAACCCTGGCGTAATGGGATCATTGAACATTTCCAGCTTAACTTTGATCAGAAGTTTTTTCGAAGCCAACCTTTTGCTGATTTTAATGACCTGTTTCAGAAAGCCAGAGAATTTGAGCAATTTCACAATGAAAATCAACGTTATAGTACCCTGGGAGGGTTAACTCCTTGCCAGAAATGTACTGGCAATATTCATTATTTATCGGAATCTTTTCGATTGCCGGGAAAGTTAACTATTTCTCCTGGATATGTCCATCTCATCCGCTTGATTCGTAGCAATCATCTCTTGGATATCTTTGGGGAAAGATTTGCTGTGCCGGCTGATTTAGAATATGAATATGTCTGGTCTACGATTGATACGGATAAAGAAAGGCTGGGCGTTTATCATGATCATAAGTTAATAGCTGAGTATGATTATCCTTTACCAAAAAGCTCTATGTTATTGCCAAAGATCGAATGATACAGTTTACGATGTCTTGATACTTTTTCTTGTTAAAAGTTCGCGTTCTATTGATACTTTAATATCATTAGAAGAGTTCACTATGTCTTGATATTTGAGAATTATATATTAATATTCCCTATTTTAAAGGATTTTAGCCAATAATTAAAGATATTATATCAGATAATAGTCTTTATATTGAATTATATAAATATATTTTGTAATAAATATTGAAAATATAAGAATAGTTGTATGAGATTGCTACGCCTGCCTTTTAACATTAGTT
>JAAZCB010000153.1 GCA_012513545.1 Clostridiaceae bacterium | reverse complement strand
TTTCATCAAAAGTGCATTGGTTGTTGCATTATCTGACTTCAAACTGATGGGTAACCAAATCCGATATTTCGATCTGCCCTTCCTTTAGCTTTCCATTTGCAACCAGGTCGTTAACCCAGGGTTTAATCTGATCTTCATCAATAACTGTTGAGGTTGCATACCAATGACTTGCATTTCCATTGGAACCTATAAAGTCAGCGGTTATTTTGGCTGCCTCATCCGTATTTTCATTTGCCCAGACTTGAGCCTTCTGCATTGCTTTAGAAAATTTCAATACAGTATCAGGGTTTTTCTTAATAAAGTCATCAGTAAAATAGTATAGATATAGTCCTGCAGCTTCACCTAAGCCCGCATCAGAGGAATCACCTATAAGAGTTAGACCAGATTCTTCTGCCAGCTTATAGAATGGAGGATGCACGCATGCAATATCAATACTTCCTTGTTGCAGAGCCTGAAGGGCAGCCTGATCGGTATCAAAGTTAATAAAATTCAGCCGTTCTCTTCCTATTTCATACTTATCAAAAACTATGCTTGTTACAAAAGTTGTGCAGCTTGGAGCCAATCCATTATGATTTAAATTCTGCCCTTTTTTATAATTGGCAAGATCCTTCCACGACTTAATTCCAGAGTCCGACCTGACAAACCATCTCATATGCCTGAATTTCGGATCAACCTCCGGACCGGGTTCGATGATTGCTCGTCCAACTGCTTTTATAGTTGCACCACCTGCTATGTAGGTTGCAAGAGCATTAGGATGTGTTTCTGCAAAATCATTGTTCCCATTTAATACTGAAGGCAGAATTTCAGTACTCTTTAACTCACCTGTAAATACCAACTTCAAGCCTTCTTCTTTAAAAAAGCCCTTGGCATCAGCAACCAAAACCGGAGTTGAGGTGCAATTCTTTCTTGTATAAGTCTTAATTGGTATCAGGCTTTTTTCACCTGTTGAGGAATTTCCAGCATCGGTTTGACTTAACGCAGTCACTGCCCCGTTTTTTTGGGAGGTCAGTTCAGAAGGCGAACCAACTTTTGTCTTTCCCATATAGGCTCCAACGCCTATTACAACGAGTACTGCAAGTGCGACTGCAGCAATTGCAATGAATTTCCTTTTGCTTTGACTTGACATGACAATGCCTCCTAATAATTATTATTTTAATTTTCCTGGAAGGAAGCTTCCTTCCATACTAAAAAGTGCTTCTCAAGCTTGCTGAATAATATATTAATAATGACAGCAAGAACTGTAATAAATAGTATGATGCCATACATCAAAGGTACTTGATAGGATTGACTGGAGGAAAGATAATACCAGCCCAACCCCTGGCTTGAACCTGCCATTTCAGAGGCAACAATCATAAAAAATGAAATCTGTGCGCTTATTTTCACCCCTGTAAATATTCCAGGGACAGCAGCAGGTAGAATAACCTTTAAAAACAGAGTTTTCTTATTTGCCCCCATAGATCTGGCTGATTTGATCATGTTTGGTTCAATACTTCTTGTACCAGCGATTGTATTAAAAAGCAAAGGCCATTGAGCTACCCAAAAAATTATTGCGACCTTTTCCAAGTTTCCAATCCCAAAGATAATCATAAATACTGGGAACAATGCAAAGGGGTTAAGCTTTTCAAGCATTCTCAAAAATGGAAGTAATGCTTTTTCAAAGGTCTTGAAATAAGTCCCCAGGAAGAATCCCATCGGTATTGCTATAACTGAAGCTAATAAAAATCCAAATGTTGCTCTAGCCAGGCTTACCTTCATATGCAAGGAAAGCTCTCCTGACTCCGCAGAACGGACAAGTGCGGCTAAAACCTTCGTAGGAGGCGGAATTACCGCTTTTGGAACCAAGCCGTACTCTGAAGCTGCTTCCCATAATAAAAAGAATAGTACTATTGCTATGCTGCCAAATAGAGTTTTTCTTATATTTTTAATTGCAGTTTTCATATTACCACCCACATCTTTCCTTTAAGTAGTTGATTTTTTCAGATAGCTTTATCATGGGTCACCTCCTTCCAAATAATAATGTTTTCTTCAAGCCACTGGAAAATATAATTGACACCCAGCCCCAATACTGCAATCAGTATAGCAGCTAGATATATTCTTGGTATAAATCCCATGCTCTTTGCATTGTGTATAAGCCAACCCAATCCTGAGTCAGCGCCCAATGTCTCAGCTCCTATCAGCATCATAAAGCTCATGGTCATACCAGTCCTCATCCCGGTTAATATTGATGATAAGGCTCCAGGTATTATAATCTTAAAGAATATGGTTAAATT
>JAAZCB010000152.1 GCA_012513545.1 Clostridiaceae bacterium | reverse complement strand
TCAGGATGCATTCCGCAACACGGCTGAAAAGATATACTATGCTCCTGTGGAGTATGTGAATGCTTCAAATCCGAAATTGGTGGTTGACAGGATTAATGAATGGGCATATCGCAGTACCAATGGTTTTATTTTTCCATTTCTCCGGGAATCGGATATTAAACGAGATTTTGTCGCCGCAATACTCAATGCACTTTATTTCAAGGCAAAATGGAGTGGAAATAAGGATACACCCATGTTCAACAGTGAATTAACAGAGAAATCGCAGCCCTTCTACCTGGATGGTGGAGGAGAAAGCAAGGTCGATTATATGGTCGCTTCAAGGCGTTTCCGTTACGGAAAAGTGGGAAACAATGGAATTGTAGAGCTTCCATATGCTGACGGTAAGTTTGCTATGTATATCATTTTGCCTGATATAAAAGGTGGCAATGGTTTGAGTCAACTGCTCTCATCTCTTACTTCTGAAAAATTTTCTGAAGCCATGTCGTCAATGTCTGAAGATGCCATTGTAAACCTCCATCTTCCCAAGTTTGAGTTAGAGAATAAATACGAGCTTACGGATATGTTAAAGGCCTTAGGTATTAGTCGGGCTTTTGACAATAATGCCCAATTCGATAAAATGCTTTACCATTCCGACATCCATGGTTTTAAAATCGGCTCGGTTATTCAAAAGGCACGTATATCTGTAGCCGAATGGGGTACGGAGGCGGGAGCCGCCACTGCGGTAATGATTGAACGGACTGCTGCACCCGGTCAACCCAAAATGGTTAAATTCTTTGCAGACCATCCATTTGTTTACACCATAGTGGAAAAATCTTCCGGCGTAATGCTCTTCGCGGGAGTCTATGATGGAAAGTAAAATAGTTGATACCCCTAAATTATTGAGACCGGCTACAATTTTTAGCCGGTCTCTTTTTATTTGTAGCAATCTTATTTTTCTAAATTCAAGAAATAAAAATTTTTCTTTGAAAAGTTAGGCTATTATGAAAAAAAGCGTATTTTTGAAAAAATACGAATAATTATTAACTTATTTATTGACCTTTTATAATACTGACCTATGAAAAACAATTTATTATTATCTCTATTTGCGCTCCTGGCGTTATGTGTATCTTGTGATATACTCCAATTTGGGTCTCCCCAAGTTACTATTGGGGGACAAACGGATCTTCCTGCAAATAAGGTTGGCAGCACATCTTCAGGATATATAAAAATTGATGGAGACCCCATTGGCATCAAGGCCAATTCAGAAGTGGTTAACAATGAGAATGGTGTGGTTGATTTACGTATTACCACAAAACTTCCGATAGAATATCAACATCTGTTCATACAGCCCTATGTAAATCCGGATGGAACTGTTGATTGTACCTTAAATGTAATAAATTCTACCGAAGGAGTTGCGGTTCTTAATTCAAAGGGTGAGCAATCGGTATTTGCTCAATATGGTGCCAAAGTAGGCGACAAATGGGAATATAAAACAGAAGATGGTAAAAAATTAGTACGTAAGGTAATCT
>JAAZCB010000151.1 GCA_012513545.1 Clostridiaceae bacterium | reverse complement strand
TAATTTTATGGTACAATAAATAATAAAAAATTAAAAGAGGCAATAATATTAATAACAACTGGGTTGTATTATATAAATACTAAAAAGGGTGGTAGTTATGGATATTTTTACTAAGGCAAAAGAACTTGGTTCTTTGATTTCTAACTCAGATGAAATGCAAAGCTTCAAAAAATGGGAAGAAAATCTTGAAAGGGACTTTGGTGCAAGAGCTTTACTTAAGGAATATCAATCTTTGCAGACAGAAATGCTAAGAGCAGCACAGGAGGATATGGACAAAAGTGTCCTTGATGAGATAAAGGAAAGGCTTATTTCAAAGCATGATGAAATTAACGACTGTGAGATTGCAATAAATTATCTTGAGTCTAAAGACAAACTTGACAGGCTAATAAAAAGAGTTAATGATGTTTTGATATTTACAATTTCCGGTGAGCAGCCATGCAGTACAAATGGGTGCAGTTCATGCGGGGCAGTTGCAAGTAATATTTAACATTTAGAGAGGTAATCTTATAATGGCAGTATTGACACCAATGATGCAGCAGTATCTTGATATAAAGGAACAGTATAAGGACTGTGTCCTTTTTTTCCGACTTGGAGACTTTTATGAGATGTTTTTCAGCGATGCCGAAACAGCGTCAAGAGAACTTGAAATAACACTTACAGGAAGAGACTGCGGTCTTGATGAAAGGGCGCCTATGTGTGGTGTTCCTTTTCATTCCGCAGATACATATATTTCAAGACTTATTAACAAAGGGTATAAGGTTGCCATATGCGAACAGGTTGAAGATCCGGCCCTGGCTAAAGGTCTTGTCAGAAGAGATGTTGTCAGGGTTGTTACTCCCGGAACGGTCACGGAAGCTTCAATGCTTGATGAGAAGAAGAATAATTATCTGATGTCGGTATACAAGGTTAAGGATTTCTTTGGTGCTGCCTTTGTCGATCTCTCTACCGGGGACTTTACTTCAACCTCTATTGCGTTTGGTAATACCACCTGTAAACTTATTGATGAAATTGCAAAGTATTCTCCTTCTGAAATAATCGTAAACAGCGAGTTTTTTGAGGATCAATGCCTTATTGAAACTGTGAGAAAAAGATTCAATGCATACATTTCAAGGGTTGATGATGCTTGTTTCACTCAGGAATTTGCCAGCGATAAGGTAAAAAGCTATTTTCAGCATGTTGAAATAGATGAAAATGCCTTTAACTTTTATATTAATGCTTCAGGTGCGCTATTAGAATATCTTGAGCAGACACAAAAGGTTAATCTTAACCATATCCAGAGCTTTAACAGCTACAGAATCGAAGAGTACATGGTTCTGGACCTGTCTACAAGAAGAAATCTGGAATTAACCGAAACTATGAGGGATAAATCAAGAAAAGGTTCACTGATTTGGGTGCTTGACAGGACCGTTACCTCTATGGGGGCAAGAACCTTGCGCAAATGGATTGAGCAGCCTCTTGTCAATGTATACGATATCAGAGACAGGCTTTTGTCGGTAAATGAAATCAAGGATAAGTTTATGGTCAGGATGGAGCTAAGAGATCTCTTAAAGGGTGTATATGACCTTGAAAGGCTCATTGGCAAGGTTGTACTGGGAAGTGCCAACTGTAGGGATCTGATAGCAATAAAAGATTCAATTGGACAGGTCCCGCAGATTAGAGAACTGCTAAGAGACCTTGAACAAAGCCTTAATGCAAAAAACTACAGTGAGCTTGACGAATTGAAGGATATTTTTGAACTGATAGACTGCTCCATTGCAGATGAGCCCCCTGTGTCTATCAGGGAGGGCGGTATAATCAAGCAAGGTTACAATGAAGAGGTTGACAGACTTAAGGATGCGTCTGTTGACGGTAAGAAATGGATTGCTTCTTTAGAGAGTTCAGAGAGGGAAAAAACAGGAATAAAGAATCTGAAGGTTGGATTTAATAAGGTTTTCGGTTATTATATCGAGGTCACAAAATCATATTATTCCCAGGTGCCTCAGAACTATGTACGCAAACAGACCCTTGCCAACTGTGAACGGTATATAACCCAGGAACTCAAAGAGATAGAAGATACTGTACTTGGGGCGGAGGAGAAGCTTATTGAACTCGAGTACCGTATTTTTATTGAAATAAGAAATAAAATAGCGGATGAAATAATAAGGATAAAACGAACGGCAGGCAGTCTTGCCGTAATAGATGTTTTGTGTTCCCTTGCCGAGGTGGCTGACCGGGAAAACTACTCAATGCCTGAAATAACAAACGGTGATGAACTTACAATTATTGAAGGAAGGCATCCAGTGGTTGAAAAAATGCTTGGAAAGGGAGAGTTTGTACCAAACGATACGCTGCTAGATCTGGATGAAAATATGATTTCCATTATTACCGGACCGAATATGGCAGGTAAATCAACCTATAT
>JAAZCB010000150.1 GCA_012513545.1 Clostridiaceae bacterium | reverse complement strand
TTCCAGTTCCTTTACTCTCTTCCTGTCTTCACGCAATCGTAAGTATACTAAATTCACAGTATGTTCCAACAGCTCAAGATTTGTTTCACGAATTGAATCGGGAATTTTTTCAAGCTCACTCTCAATCTTCTTTATTCTTTCGTTTATTCTGTTTACTTCCTTTTCACAGTTTTGCATTTCATTTTTTGCTTGAGTATCATTCTTTTCAAATGCCTCAGGTGTAAGCTTAATAATCGTGTCAAGGTGCTTCTTTTTTTGAAGGGCAATTTCCTTTGCTTCATTGCCAAGCCTTGCTTGCTCTTTGAGCAGTTCTCTTAGCTTTTTCTCGTGCACCTTGATTTCATCGGACTTTTCAATGCTGTTAAATAATGCATTCCATCTCTCGTCCAGTATAAGAATGGATATATTATTCTTTCTCAGTACTTTTCTATCGAACATTCTTTTCTTTTTTTTATTTGCCTTGAACATGCTAAACATACAAAACACCTCTTCAATCTCGAAAACCTAATGTTTTCATTGCTTATGTTTGTGCTTGTGATACCCGGAAAACCATCCGGGATATTTTCCACCAGACATAATAAATATCGGCAAATTGCATGTTTTTATTTTCATATTTCTATCTTCTGAGAGTTGTAAGTCTCAGGCGGCAGCTTTTTCGGACTTAATATTTGATGCGGCCACAACAATTCCTGCAACTACCCAGAACAGCATAAGCACTCTTTCATAATACCATACATATTCAACAAGACCCGTAACCAGAATTCCGGATAAAGCAGCCAAACCTGCCGCCAGAATATTTTTTACAGCCTTTGATGAATTTTGGCAAATATTCAGTATTGAAAGTTTGAAAGTCCTTATAATAAACCATAAGAAAGATGTTATACCCAACAACCCAACCTCAACCCAGACCTGAAGGTATAAAATATGCGTATGAGGAGGCGTTTTAATCGTATACTGATGATATTTTGAAGTTATATCCATGAATACATTGGTTCCCAGACCAGTACCTGTAAAAAAGTAATCTTTGAGCATGGGAATAACAGTCTTGAATATCTTCACCCTGTATTGCACCGAACTGTCTTCAGAAGCTTGAGCAATGGTCTGAATTCTCCTTAATACATGTACCGGAAGAAAAGGTACTGCCATTAAACCGGCAACTGCCACTAGTGGAAGAAGTCGTTTGTTAACAAAGAAAGTCATAATAACTATTGAAACAATAAAGCCTATCCAGCCTGATCTTGAACCCGTATAAAAAAGTACAGCCAGTGTCGGAAGCATAAGGGCAAAATATATGCCTTTTTTGATTATTGATTTTGAGTTTAATATAGTGGCAGCATAAAAAGGCAGCAGCATAATAAGGATTTCAGCATAATTGTTTGGATTAAAAAGTGTTGAATACACTCTGCCCGGCATTCCTTCATTACTCTCAAGATCTGTAAGAGACGGATCAAAACGTATTGAGTCGGTTGCCACCTGCCATAAACCGTATACAGCCGTTATGGCAGCACCGATAAGGATAAGCTCTATCAGCACCGATAAGGACTTTTCGCTTTTTATCGTGCTGACAATAACTATAACCAACATGAAGCACGATAAATGAAAAAGCATAAACTTTAAGCTGGCCGAGGGCGTAATCGAAGTAAAATATGAAAGAAGCACTGTTAGCGCAAAAATAACAAAGGAGAAATCGAGAGCCTTGAAATTAAATTCCCATCCCTTATTGATTATAGTATTGATAAAAACAGAAAAAACAAGCACCATTGCTATGAGTACAATATACCCATTATTCCAGCGCTCATGCGGTATAACCAGTGTTAGAATTACAAGAGCGCCAATTAAAATTTCCAGTCTATTAAGAGCAAGCTTAACAAGCCTTACTATACTACTTTCCATAAGTACTGCCTCAAACCTTCGGAATAAGCCCCTGAACAGGTTTGATGGCGCGCTTATTATGATTTCAAGAAGCTTAAATAAAAGACTTGAATGCCACCACGCTGAAAGCCTGCCCCTTCTTATGAGAAAGCCAATAATTGAACTGTTATATAAAAGTGCTGTCAGCGAACTTGCAATACGTGCTGCGACACTGTTTTCATAAAAAGAGTTGATTTTCCCGAATAACGCCATAATTAAATCAACAATTCTCTTTATGATGCTTCCTTCATAAGAAGCTTCAATAAGCTGGGCCAGATATATAAAAGGTTTTAAAAGTACGCTGCTGTATATCAAAATACATTACCCCTTCTTTTCAAAACTATAAAGCATTCCCTGAAAAATAGCATTACCGACCTTTATTGTAAGAACTTTTCCGGTCTGATACTCTGCTCCTCCTAAAGATATTCCGGTGCTGTTTATAAAGCCCTCTCCTTCCACCGTCATATAGTAGGAAACATAACCTTCTCTTGAGATTGGCTCTAAATCCCCGTTTTGATTGTCAACGTATTTTCTCGCCTTACCAACCTTGATATCCTCTATAACCTTTCCAAAAATATCTCCTTGAAGCTCCCTTACAACATCAACTTTTTTTACTGCATTAACTGCAAACTCCGGGGCTTCTTCACCGTAAAAAACCATTACAATCTTCTGGGTTTGTGCAGCCGCTACTGCTCCACCCCTTGAACTCATGTACCTGTAACCTGCCCCTGCAGCTGTTATAAGAAGCAGTAAAATCAATATGTCTACTATGCTCACTTTGCCAAAAAGTTTACCCCTGTTATCAATTATCATGTTTCTACACTCCACTTTAAAATTATTGTCTAATTCTTTAATTCAAAACTGTACAACCTTGTTGGGACATAAGAGGCTCCAACCTTTAAAATAATGGTTCTTCCTATCTGGTATTCGGCACCGTTTATCATGATTCCTCCAAGGCTGTTAAGAGTTCCGGCTCCTTCAACTGTTATATAAAATGCCGGATATCCCTCTTTGGAAATCACCACTTTTTCACCATTGGCTTTTTCTCCATACCTTACACTGTTGTCAATTTTAACCTCTTCTATTACATTTCCAAGATTCGTCCCTCTTTCATAGTCCCTGGCAGGATCACCCTTTTTAATGGACTCAACTGCGAAATCCGGAGAATCCTCTCCATAAAAGGTCATTACTATTTTGTTTCCTGTTGAAACAACCGCTCCCTTTCCGGATTTTGCAAACTTATAGCCCATACCGGCAACTCCTGCAGCAACAACAAATACAATCAACAGGTCTATTATGCTGACCTTGCCGAAAAGCTTACCTTTACTGTCAATTATCATTATATCAACTCTCCACTCAAAATTTTTTTACTTTATCCCCAAAATACCTTTGTATAAATTATATGTTTCCACAGCAACCTTATCAAGATTAAATTTATCACTGACAGTTATAAGAGCATTCTCTCCGAAGCTCTGCCTTTTTTCCCTATCCTGCATCATTGCTAATATGGCTTTTGCAAGCCCTTCGTCATCGTTATACTTAACCAGTATACCACATTTGTTATCTTCGTTTATTATATCACCATTTCCCGCCATGTCTGTAGCAATAACCGGAAGTCCGCATGCCAGAACTTCAATAATTGCAAAACTCAGTGCCTCATGCTCTGAAGAATTTATATAAAGGTCGCTTCCGTAGACAAGATTCTTTATGTCCTTTCTGAAGCCTGCAAAAATGATGTCACCTGAAAGCCCCAATTCCTCAACCTGTCTTTTACATTCCTCTAACAAGGGTCCATCATTAGCCAGCACACACTTGAACTTCATATCTGTAATCTTCCTGAGCTTGTTAACTGAATTTATAAGAAACCTATGCCCCTTGTCATGAGCAAATCTTGAGGCACAAAGAAAAACAAAAGTGCCCTCCTCAATACCGAATTCTTCTCTTAGTGTGGATTTTACCGGTTCACTCCAATAATTAACATCAACACCATTAAAAATAACCTTTATTTTCTTTTCGTCAACACCATTCGAAACCATCATATCCTTTCCCTTGTTACACACTGCTACTATCTGTGACTGAAGGTGTGTAATCAATCTGTTCGCTATCCTTAAGGGAAGGTTGTTTCTCAATATGAAGTGATTGGTATACATTACCTTAACCTTAGGATTAAACAATCTAGACTGAAGTGCAATATAGTTTTCCCTTAAAAACTGGGTATGGACAATATCTATGGAAAGCCTTCTGCACAACCGTGCCAGATTAATAACCGCATTAAGATCTTAAGGATTTTTCATACTTATCTGAAAAGTTTCGACACCTAGCTCTTTAAGCCTGTCCGCTAGAAGTCCTCCTTCGTTATATGCAAAGTATGCCTTTATACCCTTGCTGTCAAGCTTTTCAATCAGTGTCTGTACATATCTCTCTGTGCCGGCTTTCCCTGCATGATTCAATAAATATAGCACCTTTATCATATGCTCCAACTCCA
>JAAZCB010000149.1 GCA_012513545.1 Clostridiaceae bacterium | reverse complement strand
GGTCATTTTCTCTATCAAATAATAGACTCATCAAATCAACTCCTTATCTTATTGCTTATGAACTCAATTTTATAATTGATGTAAGTACCGGTATCTTCAATAGAAACATAGGCATCATAGGCTTTGCCTGTTTTTTCTGAGAAGAGGCCAGTAACTTTTGCCCTGCCGTTTTTAAGGATTTCTTTGGCAATTTTTTTTGAAAGTGATTTTTTCTTGGATGTAAAGAACTTGTCTTCCTTCCAAAGACTGAAATTGCACTCCTTTCCCGATTCACAATAGTAATTTGATTTGCCTTCATAGATGTTTTTCCCGCAGCGCGGACACCTGCCTATAACCTCCTTTTCTTCTCTGAATTTTTCGCTGTCGCTCTCCTTTCCTTTGTATTCATCTGTAAGGCTTTTTACAAACTCTGCAATACCGGTATAGAAATCTGTGTAACTTAAAGAGCCCTGGTTTATATGTTCAAGCTTTTGTTCCCATTCGGCTGTAAGGCAGGGACTTTTGATTTTGTCCGGAACCACATCAATAAGAGAAAATGCTGCCGGTGTTGGCAGCAAATTTTTCTTTTTTCTTTCGATGAAGCCTGTTTTTATTATCCTTTCGATTATACCGGCTCTTGTTGCCGGAGTTCCCAAGCCTATACCTGCAACGTCTTTTTTCAAATCTTCATCATCAATTGCTCTTAATGCATTTTCCATAGCAGACAGGAGAGTGTCTTCTGTATATGGTTTTGGTGGAGAAGTCATTTTTTTATTTGACGCTACCGGTACGTCCGGAATTATATCTCCTTGGCTTAATTCAGGTATGCTGTCACTGTTGTAGTGGTTCGGATCTTTTTTATTTTCATCTTCGTGGTCTTTTATTTTAAGCAACTCTGTCAGGTGGTCCTGGATCCCCTTGAAGCCTCTACAGGTAATTTGTCTTCCGGAGGCTGTGAACTCTGTGCTTTCAATTGTAATGGTTATGTCTGTTTTTGTGTATTCATGAGGTATATATGCAGCAACCAGGAGTTTATATGTTATTAGCAGCAGTATATTCTTTTCATTGAGGCTGAGGTCCGGTATTTTGTCTATGGAACCGGTGGGTATTATTGCATGGTGGTCGGTAACCTTTTTGTTGTTAACAAGGGAGGATATATCTGCTTTGCTAATATCATAGTGTTCATGTGTTTTTGGATTTATGAAGTCCAGCTTTAGAGTTTTTTGCATCACGTTTTTTGTACTGTCAGTCATATCCTCTGTCAGGTACCTGCTGTCAGTCCTGGGATATGTAATCAGTTTCTTTTCATATAGGCTTTGTGCTGCATCCAAGGTTTGTTGGGCAGATAGGCCTAATAGCTTGTTTGCTTCTCTCTGCAGGGTAGTGAGGTCATATAATGCAGCCGGATTTTCCTTGCATGGCTTTTTTGTTATGCTTGACACAACTGCATTCTTACCGTTGCAAAGCTCAAGGAGCTTTTTGGCTTCCGGCTCCTGATCCACGCGCCTTGCTGCAATAAATCCTCCGCAATCGGCAGACAAGATATAGTAGGGCTGAGGCTTGAAGTTATCAATCTCTTTTTGCCTCTCGACTATAAGGTTAATGGTTGGTGTTTGAACTCGCCCTATGTTTAAGGTTTTATTGTAAAGGCAGCTGAAGAGTCTTGATACATTTATGCCGACAAGCCAGTCAGCCTGAAGTCTTGATAGGGCAGAACAGTAAAGTTTGTCATATTCCCGGCCGTCCTTCATTTTTGATAGACCTTCTTTGATGGCCGATTCTTCCATAGAGCTTATCCAGAGTCTTTTGAAAGGCTTTTTAGATCCTGTCTGGTTGTATACAAGTCTGAATATCAGTTCACCTTCACGTCCTGAGTCAGTCGCACAGATCAATTCATCAACATCCGGTCTGTTAATAAGTTCTTTGACGGTTTGGTATTGTAATTTGGTACGACTTGATACTTTATACCTCCATGGATCCGGGATAATGGGCAGGGGATCTATTGACCACTTTTTATGTTCCTCACAGTAGTCTTCAGGCATTGCGGTTTCAATCAAATGGCCTACACACCATGTCACATAGTAGCCGCTGCCGGAGATAAAGCCGGACTCTCTTTTGGTTGCTCCGACTGCTTTTGCCAATTCAACGGCAACTGATGGCTTTTCCGCAATGATAAGCTTATGAAAAGTCATTTGCATCACCTCTTTTTAAGTTTTTTTGTTTGAGTAAGTATGATTATTTCAATTGCATTACTATTTCAATACTTTACTGTTTTAATTCTTTTAACAGTTTGATTACTTCAGGGAAGGGAAGTTCCAGGTCTTTTATTACACCTTTTATCTGCAGGCTTTCAAGTGTTTCGATCTCTTTTTCAATGCTCTTTATTTTTTCTGTATCAGTCTTTATGCGCTCTTTGAGTTTTTCAATAAGTGCTGTTTTTTCGGCCATTTTTTCTTCAATTGTTTTAATCCTTTTTTCACTCATGCTGATATAAGCCTCCTTTACTGCAGTTTGCTCTATTCAAGATAGAATTCAGGATTAAGGGCTGTACCGTCGATCATATAGGTCAAGTGCAAATGGTTGCCTGTGCTTTTTCCAGTTGAACCTACAGTTGCAATTACATCACCTTTTTTAACAGCCTGGCCATCAGTAACAAGAACAGTTTTACAATGCCCATAGAGGAAGGAGATTTCAGTATTACCATTGAAAGTAGCGGTTATGGTTACATACTTTCCATAACCGTTTGGGTCATATCCGACTTTTGCAATACCGTCCGATACGGAATTTATTTCAGTTCCAGAGGGAAGGGATATATCAATGCCGTTATGGAATGCCTTTTTTTCAGAGACAGGATCCAATCTGTACCCAAAACGTGAACTTAAATGCTGCCTCCAGTCGGTATCGGCAAAAGGGCTGCCATAGCATTTGAGCATTGTAGAACCTCCGCAAGCCAGGATGTTCTCATAACGTTCTTTTTGTAAAGCATCCAGGTTGCCATGAAGCTCCAGCCAGTCATCAAATAGGATTCCCTTCAGTGTTATATCCAGATGATCTACTGTCTTTGTGTGCTTTGTTCTGCTTTCCTCACAAGTAGCCGGATCAGTTGAAGTAGTGTAATAAGTTTCTTCTTCCTCCCATTCCTTGTAGCTTATTTTGTAGAGCTTTGAATGTATCTCCTGAATTTCTTTTTTAACTGATTTAAAGCTGAAGTCATCATATATTGAGGTAAGGTATGCAATAAGTTTTGTTGTGTCGGTTGTAATGTTTATTTCATCAATGTCTATTCCCTTAAGCCTTCCAATATCGGTATAGTAATGGAACTCATCTATTGAAGACCATTTTGACCTGCTTTCCACTTTGTTAATCTCAAGCAGCAGGTCTGTATCAAGCTCCGTTATGTATTTGTGTGTTTCAGTCAGGTCATTTGATTTGCTTGAAAAGGTCAGGCTTGAGAAAATACCGGCTATGGAGGATATGACTGCTATTGCTGCAATTAAAACAACTGCGACAATGGAGGTTATTAGTATAGCCTTTAAAACTACAGGGTTTGAGAGCAGCATAGCAGCTGTCTTGACTGCGTGTACTGTTTTTATAGCTGTTCTGACTGCTCTTTTTCCTGCTTTAATTGTATAACGGGCTGTTTTAACAGCTTTTTTTCCTGCCTTGACTGTTTTTTTAGCTGTTCTTGAGGAAGTTACTACTGCGTTTTTGGTTTTAACAACTGTTTGTATTCCAAGATCCTCATTTTTATCGCAATTGGAATTTATGATTGCTTCATTTGCAGTTTTTATCAATCTCAGATCAGCATTTCTTTTTGGGCTGCCATGCTTAAGTTTGTTTTCTGGTATTTGTATAACCCTAAGGATTGAAGGCTTTATTTTGGAGATATGATTTTGTTTTCTGTTTGCTGCAGATTGTATTTTTCCCATAGCCTTTTTTACCTTTCGGGGTCTTTGTTAATGCTGTTCTTTGCATCGGTTCTTGATTTTGCCATATCCTTTATTTTATTTATCCTGTCCCTTATGGATAGCTTTTTCAGGATGTCTTTAAAGCTGATTTTGTCATTGATATCAAAAGATATATACGATCTTGTATCGATGTGCTTGAAAAAATCTTTTCCTTCGGCACTGTGCATGTACATGTAGTCATCAGGGTTTTTAAGTCCTTTTTTGATTGCATTTTGGAAAGCCTGCTCAGGATCCCTTATGGTCAAACATGAAAAGATGGATTCTTCATTTTTATTCATTTAAAATTCCTCCTTGTCTCTTTGGACTTCTTCCGGTTTTGTTGTCATCATTTGATACAGCTTTGATTCTGTCGGAAACTTATCTATAAATGGGATTATGGAACTTCCGCTGAACAGAAGACCCTGTCCGGCATTTGCATTTGTAACATAGCCCAGCTGCTGAGTTGAAATGTTCAATAGCTGTGCCAATTCTGTCCGGTCACTTGGCGCCTGGTTAAGCATCATTATGTAGTCGGAGTTAGAAAGCATACGCCTTGCAAGGTCTGATAACAGAAGGTCCTCGACATTTTGTGTCAATCCTGTCGGTACTGCACCCCATTTCCTTGCCCTTTTGTATAACTCAAAAAGATAGTTTGCAGAGTACTCATTCTGAAAGAGCAAATAGATTTCATCTATGTACAACCAGGTGCGTTTTCCTATTGCCCTGTTCCGGGTTATCCTGTTCCAGATCTGGTCAAGTACGATTAGCATTCCCATCGTGCGCAGCTGCTTGCCCAGGTCCTTAATGTCATATATAACGAACCTGTTTTGTATATCAATATTGGTAGGCTGGGCAAATACCCCGAGGCTTCCGGTAACGTATAATTCCAATGCCAGGGCAATGTTTGTTGCTTCCTGTTCAGGCTGTTTTTTGAGCACTTCATGGAAATCCAGAAGCGTTGGTACCGTTTTATTCTTTGAGTTTGAAAAGTACTTTGCATAAGTGAGCTTTACGCTGCGGTCAATAACTGTCTTTTCAGGTGCCGATAATCCGCTTCTTCCTCCCACAAGCAGTTCACACAAGGACAGTATGAATTCTGACTTTAAAAGCAGGGGATTGTCATCATCGGAATAGTCCATAGTTATATCCAACGGGTTTATGTGAGTTTTACTTCCAGCTGATATGTGTATAATCTCTCCATTGAAGCCTTTTGCAAGGGGTGTATATTCTGCCTCAGGATCAATTACCAGCACTTCATCATCACTGTTTAGAAGGACATTTACCATTTCTCTTTTTGCCGCAAAGCTTTTTCCGGAGCCGGGAGTCCCAAGTATAAAACCGTTTGCATTTTTAAGGGACTTTCTGTCGAAAAATATTACATTCCTTGAAAGGGCATTGAGCCCGTAGTACATGCCGCCTTTTTGAAACAGTTCAACTGTTGTAAAAGGAATAAATATTGCAGTGCTTGATGTGGTAAGTGTTCTCTGTATGCTGATATGATTTTTGCCAAGGGGCAGGGAAGAGTTCAAGCCTTCTTCCTGCAGGTAGTCAAGGTTACCTATTTTGCAGTTGTTCTTCCTGGCTATTGAAGTAATCTGGTATACGTTGTTCTCAAGTGCTTCTGGGGAGTCTGCTGATGTAAATATAAGCATTGTGGCTTTAAACATACGCTGGTTTTTATTCTGCAGATCATCCAGCAGCTCTTCTGCTTCCTTTAAACTGAATTTTAATTCATAGGGGATCATGTCAACATCATAGCCTGCTTTCTGAGCTTTTTTCTGCTCATCAATTTTCTGCTGTTCCATAAAGGCTATTTTTTGTTTGACAAGTTCTAATGCCTTATCCTGATCCACACTGTTGATGTGAAGGTTAATGCTCATGTTTACCGGTATATCCGATATTTCCGACAGCAGTTTGTCTGATAGATCCGGCGGCAGATCTTTTAAGTATAGTACCTGGCCGTAGTTTTTGCCAAATTCAAAGCGGGATTTGTTGCTGAAGTTGAAGGAGTCCGGTGCAATATAGTCTTTTGTTGTAAGGTCG
>JAAZCB010000148.1 GCA_012513545.1 Clostridiaceae bacterium | reverse complement strand
TTGTTTTTTATACCTAAATCCATATCTAAATTATTTTACATCATCAAAAACGATGATTTCATCTGAAAAAATAGTTCTTCTTGCCTTTTTGCCAACAATATCCAAATATTGGTCAGGAGGGATTCCGGAACCAGGTCTTTTAAAAACAATATCTTCCCGTTCAATTTCTGTATCAATTTCTATCTGCCTCGCAGCAACGATACTTCTTCTCATTATCGCTTTATCCATATTCTCACCCGGAGCAAGTTTTTTGTTAATAGTAGAAATACTTTCTTTAGCTTTTTTAACCCAATCTATTGCTTGCTTCATTTCATCCGGCTCCAGACATACTTGCCAATCAGGCCCCTTATCATTTCTCGATAGAGCCAAATGTTTTGTTATTATATCGGCACCGGCAGCAACTGCAACGGCAGGCATCCATATCAAAGGAGAATGATCAATAAAACCGACAGGAACCTTGTATAATTCCTTAAGAGTTTTGATATATCCTAGGTTTGTGTGCTCAAGAGAAACGCCATGTTCTCCACTAGCCATGGTATGCTGACCAAGAAGAAGTCCAAAATTGGGAGATCTTCTTCTTGAAATTCGTTGTATAGCCCATTCAATCTCTTTTTCGCTGGCTAAAAGCAGGCTTAGAAAAAAGGGTTTTCCGGAGTCTGAAACTGCATCCAGAATATCCGGATTATTTAGGTCTGAGGCATTGATGTTAAAGGCTGCACAATTGAGTTTTGACAAAATTTCAATTATATGGTGGCTGAACGGAGCTACAACAAGATCAATATTTTTCTCTTTTGTGGTGGCAACTAATTCTTCAATTTGTTTTTTAGAAAATTCCCTTTCAGAATAGACCTGAAATCCCTTATGACTTTTTACATAAAAATCACTTGCGAATGCCAATTGAAATTCAATTGCATCAGCTTCCGTCTTAGCTGCGTAATCAATCATTTTTAGAGCCTTGTCAAAGTTACCAAGATTGGCCTGTCCCTCTTCTACTGTAAAATATATTTGATTCAGGCCAATTTCAGAGTTGCCGATTTTAAGAATGGGGTTGCTCATAATGTTTTATATAGTTATTAATCTCATCCAACAAGTTCTTTAAGCGCAGAAATAACTTTTGCTTGCATTTCATCAGAGAGGTCGTAAAATAAAGGAATGCTTAATGCCTCATTGTAAAAAGCAATTGCATTTGGATAATCTTCTGGCTTAAAACCTAATTTGCGATAATAGGGCTGAGCAGGAACAGGGATATAATGCACTTGAGTCCCAATTCCTTGGTCTTTTAGTTTCTCCATAAGCTGAGCTCTGTTCATTTTTATTCCGTCAAAGTTGATTCGGATAATATATAGGTGGTGACCACTTTCGTCTCGGCCAGTTGTTTGAGCCGGCCGGATATTTTTGAAATTTGAAAATGCCTTGTCGTAAGTTTTTACCAATTTTCGTCTTCGCTCAATAAAAACATCTAATTTTTTGAACTGGGATAATGCCAATGCACATTGAATGTCTGTAATTCTGAAGTTGAATCCAAGTTCTTGCATCTCATAATACCAGGGATTATTATGCCCATCCGAAACAGATTGGGCTGTAATCAGAAAAGGATCGTCGAGTTTGTTTATTCCGTGACTACGTAGTCGTAGCAACTTTCGGTAAGTGGGTTCGTCATTAGTTGTAATCATTCCCCCTTCACCTGCTGCAATTGCTTTTACAGGGTGAAAAGAGAAAACTGTCATAAGAGAGTAGGCGCAAGATCCAACTAATTGCCCATCTTTATATTTTGACCCGAATGCATGAGCAGCATCTTCAATTACTACCGCACCTACATTGTCTGCTATCTGTTTTATGATATCCATTTCGCATGGTAAACCTGCAAAATGTACAGGCATTATCGCAACAACATCTTTATTATAAAGTAATGTTTTAGACAAGTGTTTAGGTGATATATTGATTGTCTGGGGATCAATATCTGTAAAAATCACATTGCCGCCACAATAGAGAGCTGCGTTGGAGCTGGCAACAAATGTGATGGGCGATGTAATCATAGACTTACCAGTAGTTACTCCAGCCACCAAAGCGGCAAGATGTAAGCCGGTAGTTCCACTTGAGACGGCGACAGCATATTTAGCCCCAACAAATTTGGCAACTGCTTTTTCAAAAGCATCAATGATTGGTCCCTGAGTCAATAACCCATTCCTTAATACTTCGGCAACAGCCTGTATGTCATTTTCATCAACGTGATGTTTTCCGTAAGGTATCATAGATTTTGTATTTCTTTTGTATGTTTTCTTTGTTCTTGATAAAGAAGTT
>JAAZCB010000147.1 GCA_012513545.1 Clostridiaceae bacterium | reverse complement strand
TTATATCAATCTTCTCAAGCTCAAAGGGAACCTGGTTCAAATCGAGCTTTGAATATAGGAAAAGGTCGTCAATCATCCTGTCTATATGAACTGTTTTAGAGTAAACAGTCTTCAGGTACTTTTCCGTTTTTTCCGGGGTGCTGGCAACACCATCGAGTATCCCTTCAACATATCCCTTTATTGAAGTTATCGGTGTCTTCAGGTCGTGGGATATGCTTGAAAGCAGCATTTTTCTGCTGGCATCATATTTAATATGGTTATGTTCTCCTTCAAGAAGCTTTAAGCGCATTTGCTCAAAAGCTCTGCATAATTGCCTTATTTCATAATCTCCATCCTCAATTACCACAAAGTCAAGGCTGCCTGTGCTGATTTTACCGGCAGCCTCCTGGAGCTTTTCAAGAGGCTTGATAATTCTTCTGGAAAAACCAAAAACTATTGCAATGTTGGTTAGAACAAACGATATAATAAAAATTGCCGCAACAATTAAAAGAAGTTTTTCCGAAGTATACCATTCGCGACCGGTTTCGCTAAGGAGAATAACATTTCCATTTTCACCATCCTTAAAAAGAACAGGGATTATTCTAACAATATAGGTTCCTGCGTCAAGTTTTATTGTATTGGAAAAAAATTGTGATTTACCTGTATTCAAGCACTTTTCCACATCAATGATGCTAAAGTTCTTAGTTGAAAACACTTTTTCGTGTCCTTTTACCACGACAATTTCCGCATTAATGCTTTTAAGCCTTGATGTAATATACTTTTGGAACTCCATGTCCAGAATTATATCGGGTGAAGTTCCAAGAGTACTTCCGTCAGCTATAAAAAACTCATAATGTATATCAGCCATTTTTTTGAAATTAGCGTAGCTTATATCCATGTTGAAGATCCTTGAAATTATAAAGACAACAATAAAGGATACTGTTAATGTAATTGTAACAGGTACAATAATAATTGCTGCATTCGAGAACATCAACCTTTTTTTTAGATCCATGGTGTCACCTTTTACATATCTTTTTTATCAAACAAGTAATAGCCTGCTGTAAAGAACATTATAGCATAACCTGTAATTATTAAAAACTCTCGAATAATTTGAAAAGCTGGCATAGGATGAATACTCCATAAATCATACCATTCAAGCATTGAGGTTATGAAAAGGCCAGAGTACCTTGGAAAGGCTATTCCAAGCCCCTTAAATATTATAAAAATTAATACGGACAGGAAAAATACTGCTGTGCCGTTTTTTAAAAGATTAGAAAGAAATACTATAACAAGTGCCAGTGCCATAACAGGAAAAAGTGTCACTACATACGACCAAAACACCTGAAGGACACCTGTGAGTGTTGTGGCGGAGGAATTGAAAATCAGCCCCGTCACTAACGAAAGAAGCATAACAAATATGAGATTGGTAAGGACAAAAAAAGCAATGGCAGCAATTTTGGCGGAAAACAGCTTAAGCCTTGTAACAGGCCTCAGCATTGCAATTTTCATTGTATTCTGGCTGAATTCCCCTGAAAAAATATCTATTGCAACAAGTGCTGTAAACAAGGGGAGAATTGTGTTGACAAACATTGTTAATACTGTTGTAGGAAATACTGTTCCGCTGAACGGCATTATTCCAAAACCATTTCTTATCCCTATAACCATCAATTGCCCCATAACTATAACAAGAAGGGATATGATTACAACTATCAGGGCTTTTTTCTTTTTGTACATTTTTTCAATTTCATTAATGAATGCAGCTTTAAACGCTCCCATTTTTGCCTACCTCGCTAACGTAATAATTTTCAAGTGATGCATAGTTTTTAAGGATACTTTCTGTACTGTCTAAATTTACCAGCTTTCCATTGAATATTATGCCTATCCTGTCACAGGTGAGTTCCACATCGTGGATTAGATGACTGGAAATGAAAAAAGTTGTCTTTTCAGATTGCGAAAGATGCCCGATAAGCTTTCTTATTTCAATCATTCCCTGTACATCAAGCCCGTTCAGAGGTTCATCAAGAATGACAATCTCGGGGTTT
>JAAZCB010000146.1 GCA_012513545.1 Clostridiaceae bacterium | reverse complement strand
CCATGTGGGAATGCAGAAACTGCGGGCACCTTGTAATGGGTAAAAAGGCTCCTGAAATGTGTCCTGTTTGTGCTCACCCGAAAAGCTTCTTTGAGGTTAGAAAAGAAAACTATTAATTTTAGGGGGAATATCCATGTGTAGCAAACAGAAATTTTTTATCTGCAAGAAGTGTGGCAATATGATCGGTATGATTAATGACAAAGGCGTTCCTATGGTTTGTTGCGGTCAGGAAATGACCGAACTGATTCCGAACACAGTTGAAGCGTCGGTTGAGAAGCATTTGCCGGTTGTTACCGTATCAGGTGACAAAATTGTCGTTGAAATCGGCAGCATCCATCACCCAATGGAGGAAGCTCATCACATTACCTTTGTATATATCGAAACAGAACGTGGTGGACAGCGCAAATGTTTTAATATTGGTGAGACTCCCAAATTAGAATTTAGTATAGTTAATGATAAACCGGTTGCGGCTTATGCATATTGCAACCTGCACGGTCTTTGGAAAACCGAAATAAAATAAGATTGAGTACGGTTAATGCCTATTTCTGCCTAATGCTGGAAATAGGCATTAATTGTTTAATTGACTGGCAGCCGTTTTTTTATAATTCAAATAACGACAAAATGAGTTTTTTTATGAAAACATAGAGTGGGGGAGGAATAAAAATGGGAAAGTATACGAGAGCCATAGGTGTGATATGTGGCCTTGCCCTTGTTATAACTGGAATTACCGGATGCACAGGCAAGGACAAAAAAAACGAGCAGGATAAGAAACAGCAGGTGGAACTTAAAAATCAGGAAGAACTGAATACTGCTCCTGAATATGAAGGCTACAGCCTTTTGTGGAATGACGAATTCAACGGTGACAGCCTGAACATGGATATATGGAATTATGAGCCTCGTGAACCGGGCTGGACAAATAATGAGCTGCAGGAGTACACCGGTTTGGGAGAAAATGTGCATGTAAAGGACGGAAAGCTTATTATCAAAGCTATTAAGACTAAGGATGAAAATGGGAAAGATTATTATACATCAGGTAAAGTTACCACACAGAATAAACGGGATTTTATGTACGGAAAGGTTGTTGCAAGTGCCAAGGTTCCGGAAGGAAAGGGATTATGGCCGGCGATATGGATGATGCCAACAGATGAAAACTATTATGGCCAATGGCCTAAGTGCGGTGAAATAGATATAATGGAGGTTCTGGGCAATCAGGTGGATACTGCATATGCAACAGTACATTATGGAGAACCACATGCAGAACAACAGGGTACCAAGGTATTAAGCCAAGGTTCTTTTGCGGAGAGCTTTCATGAATACTCTGTAGAGTGGGAACCGGGAGAAATTAGGTTCTATATAGATGGAGAGCTCATAAATACGGTAAATGACTGGTTTACTGCAGTAAAAGGAGAGGATGAGAAACCATATCCGGCTCCCTTTAACCAGAAATTCTTTGTTCAGCTAAATCTTGCAGTAGGTGGGACATGGCCGGGAAATCCCGACGAAACCACAGATTTTAACAAAGCGGAATTTGAAGTGGATTATTTGAGGGTTTATCAGAAACCAGAGTACGACACCAATGTACAAAAGCCGGAGAAGGTGTTCCGCGAAGCTTTGGAGGATGGTAATCTGATTTATAATGGAGATTTTGCAGATCCAGAGGATTTGGGAGATGAGAAAAATTGGATATTTCTTCTTTTCCAGGGAGGAGAGGGCTCAGCAGAAATTAAGGACGGAACAATGATTATTACTTCCCAAAAGGAAGGAGTAGTAGATTATTCTGTTCAGCTCGTACAACCGGATATTCCATTGAGACAGGGCAAAAAATACCGGGTATCCTTTGATGCACATGCCTCGGAGGAACGAGATATGATTGTGTGTGTATCAGCTCCAACAAATGGATGGATTAGATATTTTGAGGACACATTAATTACCTTGTCAACAGATATGAAAACCTATACCTTTGAATTTGAAATGACAAATAAAGATGACAATAACGGAAGATTGGAGTTTAACATGGGGAATAAAGGCTCTATTGCTGATATTAATATCAAAAATGTTAGATTGGAAGCGATAGAGTAATGAATTGGGAGACTGGCTGATAAGCAAAAACGATTTGGAAGGGCTGAATAATGAAATAATTTATAAAGTATATTTTACTTATTAAAAGCTGACAAAACAAATAGCATAAGAGGGCTTATTACTACTTGTTTTGTCAGCTTTTCTATAGTTCTTTGACCCAAATGTTCATATTTTCAAAGTTGCTACATATGTGACAATTATTAACAAGTCTTCCGCTGTATTTGTAACCCAGGTTGCTTAATGACCTGTTAATGCCATAGTTAATAGCTCTTGAAAGGCTGTATAATGTGTGAAAATTTTTCTTCCTAAGATCGTGTTCCAAACTTTGAATAAGGTTTGTCAGAATACCTCTG
>JAAZCB010000145.1 GCA_012513545.1 Clostridiaceae bacterium | reverse complement strand
TTTTGATTTTGATTGTACCTATATCAATTACAACAACCATAGGGACATGACCCTTTAACACGCCCATCTCCCCTGTTGGAGTTTTCACAATTATAGATTCAACATCCCCCCAGAAGAATTTTTTCTCTGGAGTCAGTATCTCCAAATAAAATGTGGATGCCACCAAAACACCTCCTACATCTCCTTAGCCCTTTCATAGACTTCATCAATTGTGCCTGCCATATAGAAAGCAGCCTCCGGAATATCATCCATTCTGCCTTCGACAATGTCCTTAAATCCCTTGATTGTGTCCTTAATTCGAACATACCTTCCTTTATAGCTTGTATATGTTTCAGCCACAAAGAAGGGTTGCGATAAAAACCTCTGTATCTTTCGCGCTCTGTAAACTGTTAGCTTATCTTCATCTGTAAGCTCATCAAGCCCCAGAATTGCAATTATATCCTGGAGTTCCTTATATCTCTGAAGTATTTCCTGAACCCTGCGTGCTGTATAATAATGCTCCTCTCCGACAATGCCAGGGTCTAAAACCCTTGATGTGGAATCAAGGGGGTCAACGGCAGGATAAATTCCCTGCTCAACTATCTGCCTTGACAACACCGTTGTAGCATCAAGGTGGGCAAAGGTAGCTGCAGGAGCCGGATCAGTCAAATCGTCGGCAGGAACATAAACAGCCTGAACAGAAGTAATTGATCCTTTCCTGGTGGAAGTTATCCTCTCTTGCAAAGCACCAATTTCAGTGGCAAGTGTCGGTTGATAACCAACAGCTGAAGGTACCCTTCCAAGCAAAGCAGATACTTCAGAACCTGCCTGAATGAATCTGAATATATTGTCGATAAATAAAAGCACATCCTGTCCAAGTTCATCCCTGAAATACTCAGCCATTGTAAGACCGGTAAGGCCTACTCTCATTCTTGAGCCCGGTGGCTCATTCATTTGACCGAACACCATTGCAGTCTTCTCAATTACTCCGGACTCTCTCATGTCATTCCAGAGATCGTTCCCTTCTCTGGATCTTTCTCCGACACCTGTAAAAACGGAGTACCCGCCATGCTCAGTCGCAATATTCCTTATAAGCTCCATGATAAGAACGGTTTTTCCAACTCCAGCTCCTCCAAACAAGCCTATTTTCCCGCCTTTTGCATAGGGAGCAAGCAGGTCTACAACCTTAATACCCGTTTCCAGTATTTCGGCAGCAGGTTTCTGGTCTTCAAATCCCGGAGCCGGTCTGTGAATAGACATATACCTTTCAGCCTTTACTTCACCCTTTCCATCCACAGCCTCACCAATGACATTAAATACCCGTCCTAAAACTTCCTTCCCTACTGGTACTTTTATCGGCTCTCCGGTATCATAAGCATTCATTCCCCTTACAATACCCTCTGTGGAAGACATTGAAATACATCTTACCACATCATTTCCAACATACTGCGAAGCTTCAACGGTTATATTAATATTATCATCATTAATCCTTATTGCATTGTAGATGGTGGGAAGCTCTCCCCTTTTAAACCTGATATCAATAACAGGACCAATAACTTGAATGATTTTACCAATATTTTCAGGCAAGCAATCTCACTCCATTTCATTTTTATCTATAAAATCCTTGTAAATACACCCTTAAGCCAATTGTTTTACTCTTATATAAGCAACTTCACTACTATTTTAAGGCCTCTGCTCCGCCAACAATTTCAGATATTTCCTGTGTTATCTTTGACTGCCTTGCCCTGTTATAATACAGGTTGAGCTTGCCCAGCATTTCCTCGGCATTTGAAGTAGCGTTGTCCATTGCAGTCATCCTCGAGCTCTGTTCACTGGTAAAGGCTTCAACAAAAGCTCCGTAAATAATGCCCTTAACATATTTCTTTACCAGTACATTCAGTACCAGTTCAATATTTGGTTCATAAGAAAGTATGTCATCAACTTTATTTTCCAAATCATCTGCCAGATTCAAATCCTCAGTCAGGGTATGCAGCTCTAAAGGAAGAAGCTTCATTATACGAGGCTTTACATTTATTGTTGAATACATGTTTGTAAAAACAATATACATTTCATCAAATATACCCGCGCTGAACATATCCAAAATAATGTCCGTAATTTCTCTGGACCTGTAAATGGTAGGATTCTGTACGGGATAATCAAATTCCAAGCTGACATTATATTTGGTCTTGAGAAAATGATTTTTTCCAACACTTCCTGCTACAAGTAAAAGAGCCTCACGGTCATCTCTAAGACGCTCTTCCATAAACTTTATGATGTTATGGTTATATCCTCCGGCAAGTCCTTTATCTCCTGTGAGCACAATATAAGCTATTTTCCTTCCCGTTTTCTCATCTCTTACATCAAAAAACTTGTTCTTGATTCCACCGCTGTGCATAAGGATATCAACCATCGTTGCCTTAACCTTTTCAAAGAATGGAAGGGTATGTTCAAGCTGCCTTCTGGCTTTTTTAAGCTTTGCGGCAGATATCAGCTTCATTGCTTTTGTAATTTGCCTGGTCTCTTTAATGCTTTTCATCCTTTGCTTGATTTCATTTATATGTGCCATTTAATCACCATCCCTTGAAAAAGTAACAGCCCAATTAAAACTTTCCGCATGTTTTTTACCTTCTGAAGAGTTCCTTAAACTCATCAATAGCCTCTTTCAAAGCTGTTACCACAGTCTCGGGCAAATCTCCTGTTTCCAGTATATCACGAGTGATTTTGGGGTAGTACTCATTTATATATTTAACAAGCTGTGAGTTGAATTTTTTAACCTCTGATAAAGGTATATCCATGGTGTACCTGTTTGTAGCAGCAAATAAAACTATAACCTGCTCCACTACCGGTAAGGTAAGATGATGCTGCTGCTTTAGGGTTTCAAGCAGTCTCTCCCCCTGTAATAGTTTATCTCTCGTCGCCCTGTCGAGGTCGGATCCAAACTGGGCAAAAACAGCCAACTCCCTGTACTGGGCAAGATTAATCCTTAGAGAGCCTGCAACTTTCTTCATTGCCTTTATCTGAGCCGCTCCACCAACCCTTGATACCGACAAGCCTACATTAACAGCCGGTCTCTGGCCTGAATAGAATAGCTCAGCTTCAAGATAAATCTGACCATCTGTTATGGAAATAACATTTGTAGGAATGTAGGCAGATACATCTCCAGCCTGGGTTTCAATTATTGGAAGAGCAGTTATTGAACCGCCTCCGTGCTCGTCACTAAGCTTTGCAGCCCTTTCCAGAAGTCTTGAATGAAGATAGAATACATCTCCGGGATAAGCCTCACGTCCGGGTGGTCTTCTCAGCAATAGTGACATGGCCCTGTATGCAACTGCATGCTTTGACAGGTCATCGTAAACAATAAGTACGTCCCTGTGTTGAGCATACATAAACTCCTCAGCAATTGAACAACCTGCATAAGGCGCAATATACTGCAGCGTAGGCATCTCACTGGCTGTAGAAGACACAACTACCGTGTATTGCATTGCGCCATATTCCTCAAGGGTATTCACAATGCCTGCAATTGATGAAGCTTTCTGTCCTATTGCAACATAAATACAAATTACATCCTTTCCCTTCTGGTTTATAATTGTATCTATGGCAATAGCAGTTTTACCCGTTTGCCTGTCACCGATTATAAGCTCTCTTTGCCCTCTTCCTATGGGTACCATGGAGTCTATTGCCATAATTCCCGTCTGAAGAGGGGTATTGACAGACTTCCTGTCTATAACGCCCGGTGCAGGATTTTCAATTGGCCTGTAGTTGTCTGCTTTGATTTCACCCTTTCCGTCAAGAGGTATTCCCAAAGGATTTATTACCCTTCCGATCAAGGAATTCCCAACAGGAACTTCTACAGGTTTTCCGGTTCTTCTGACACTGCTTCCTTCCTTTACCTTTCTTTCATCTCCGAATAAAACACAACCAATGTTGTCTTCTTCAAGGTTCATCGCCATTCCTTGAACCTCGTTTTCAAACTCAAGAAGCTCACCATACATGCAGTTCCCAAGCCCATATACTCTTGCGATGCCGTCTCCAGCCTGCAGCACATATCCCACATCATCAACAAGAACTTTATTTCCATACTCTTCAATTTGCTGTTTTAAAGCAGCACTTACCTCTTCAGGTCTTAGAATCATATTCAATCACCTCAGGTTTACCTTTATTTCAGCATAATTTCTTTAATATTGTGAAGGCGTGCCTTAATAGAATTATCAATTACCTTGTCCCCTACCTTAACCCTTATTCCTCCTATAAGGCTTTTGTCAATACTAACAAAAACCCTTGCAGAACTTTTATTATACATTGCAATATATTTTTGTTCTATCCTGTTAACCTGCACCTCGTCGAGAGGAACTGCAGTAATTATTTCCATATTCAATATATTCTTTCCCTCATTGTATAATCTGACGAATTCCTCGAATATTCCGTTTATAAATCTGGCCCTGCCCTTATCAACCAACAGGAACAGGAAATTCAACAGTATATCTGGAATACTGCCCTTGAATACCGATCTCAATACTTCTTTTTTATTTGAAACCTCAACCTGAGGGTTCAATAGAAGAGGCACAAAACCTGTATTTTCATTAATTATTTTTATGACTTCCCTAAAATTATCAAAAATTTCTTCTGATATTCCGTTTTCTTCAGCTGCCTCTATCAAAGCCCCGGCATATCTGCTGCAAATCAATGACATTATAACACTCCCTTAAATTATACAGGATCTATTAAGCTATGCCCTTTTCATCAATAAACTCATTAACCAGCCTGTTGTTTGCCTCAGTATTCATATTTACTTCTATAACCTTTGTTGCTGCTTCAAGTGCAAGGCTTACAACCTGGTTCTTAATTTCCTTTATCATTTTGTTTCTCTCAATTTCCATTTCCTCAGAAAGTTTTAGTCTGATATTTTCTGCTTCTGCTTTTGCAGACTTAATTATATTCTCATACTCTACCTGTGCTTTTTTATTGGCCTCTTTAATAATTCTTTCAGCCTGCTCTTCGGCTTTTTTCAGTTCATCTTCATATTTTGCCTTAATCTCTAAAGCCTGCGATTTTTCTCTTTCAACCTTATCAAGAGACTCTCTTATAGAGTCAGCCCTTTTTTCCATAAACTCAGTCACAGGCTTAAAAAGAATTCTCTTTAATATAATATAAAGCACAACCAGGTTTATTATTGTAAAAACAAATGTTGGAATATCAAAAACCACTTAAATCACCTCTTATTAAATCAGTCATAAAAACCGTTCAAATAAAAACATACATGTTAAACCATAAAGCTGCAAAGATAACCGTCTTAAGTATGCTACCGGGGGATTGCTATCAAATGCACAGCCTATAAAACGCAACAAAAGCCCTGGTAGAGACGAACTGCTGCTTAGTCTAAATTTTATGAAGAAGGAGGCATTTTTTCACCTGCCTTCTTCATAATAATTCATGATCTTCATACGACTCCTACCTATATGGTTTATGTTTGGAAAGAGCTAATATTCTTATCTTAAAATGCCTTTATTCTGCTTAAATTATTAGTATCCCAATATCGTTATAAACCATAAATTATAACCTTAAAAACACTATTTAAACAGGATAAGCATCAGCGCAATTACAAAACCGTAAATAGCAGTCGCTTCCGCCAGTGCTGCTCCGAGCACCACTACATTTCTGATCTTGTCAGCCGCCTCAGGTTGTCTTGCCACAGATTCCACGGCTTTTCCGGTTGCAATACTTATACCTATTCCGACAGCGGCACCTGTTAGTACGCATATAGCCGCTGCAAAAGCAATCATGTTGTTCATATACTCACCTCCTCATTCTATCGCTTCGCCAATATAAAGACATGTTAGAAAACAAAAAACATAAGCCTGAAGAATACCGTCAAACAAATCAAAATAAATGCTTATAACTCCAGGAAACACCAAAGGCATTGCCGTGTATGCAAGCTTCATTACTATAACCGCTCCAAGTATATTTCCATACTGCCTGAAGCATAGAGATACGGGCCTGATAAAATAATCCAGTATTTTAAACGGAAGCATCAATGGAACCGGTTCTAAAAAAGACTTCAGCCATCCTGATATCTTTTTAACCTTAATACCGGATACCAATACTGCAATCATCGATAATATTGCCATTCCTAATGTTACATTTACATCCTTGGTCGGAGGGTGCAATTCAAAATGAAACTCTTTAAAAAACTCGATATGTGTCAATCTGTACAGGTCATGCCCGCTTGGTATTATATTGAAAATGGCAATGGTGTTCGAAACAATCAGGAACAGAAGCACAGTTCCAATAAAAGGAGAGAATATTTTCCAATGGTGCCCAACATTATCTTTTGTAAAGTTATTGACAAACTCAACAACAACCTCAATAAAACTCTGCTTTCCCTCCGGAATTGTTTTGAGCTTCCTTGTAAAAACCAGTGCAAAAATAATAAGTACAGCCATAACAATCCACATAAGTATTATTGAATCGTTTATCTCTATTTCCTTATTAAATAAAGTTATGTGCTGCTTGTTAAGCTCTACAAGTTCTTTAATTTGACTACCGATATCTTCCAATTTATTCACCTTCTTATTCAAAGTGATTATTTGTTAGTCCGAAGTATTCAGTAATGCCGTTTATCATTATTATTGCCGGAATAATCAGAATGCTTGCAACAACTCCTGCAAAAAACCATTTATCAAGCCTTGCTGACATGACCAGTGCTGCTATTGTCAAAAAACAACCGGTAAAATACCTTATAAAGCACACTTTACTTCCATTGTCATTACTACCATTTTTAAGGTGTTTAAAAAATGCAACTGAAAGAAATTTGAATCTTAACACCCCAATAGCTGAACCAGTAAGTAACCCAGCAGAAATAACAAGCTTCTGCCTCATAAATAGCAGATTAAACAAACTCAAAATTATTACAAATACAATTACTCTTTTTGCTACAAACTTCTCCAGCTTGCCCATCAGTAACATACTGTTCCTTGTCCAATGTTGAATAAAAAAAGCCGGCCAGCTGCAACTTGCAGCTTCCTCGGCGCAACATCACATTTTATATACCAATTGAAAAAATATTACCACAGTAGAAGACACTTATCAATAGTATTAACATAAAAACACAAAAATTTAAGCCCTTTTCTACAGGACTTTTGTAATACTGATTGAGGGGCTTACTTCCACTTTGCGCACAGTATTTAAACTCTTTGATATTAAATTATAAACTCTTCAGGCTTTTCTGAAGAAAACTTATATTCGTACAAAAGAGCTTGAGCTATTCTCCCGGATGCAAAGCCGTCACCATAAGGGTTAACAGCATGTGCCATCCTGTTGTAATCATCCCTGTCACCTAATAGCCCTGAAGTCATCGCAATGATGTTGTCACGCTCTGTTCCTGCAATCCTTACCGTTCCTGCACTAACCGCTTCAGGTCTTTCAGTTTCATTTCTCAGAACAAGAACAGGTTTACCCAGGGAAGGCGCTTCCTCCTGAAGTCCTCCTGAATCTGTAAGTACAATATAGGATTTATCTATAAGGTTATGCATATCCTGTACATCAAGAGGGTCAATCAAATGAATTCTCGAATGGTTTCCAAGAATACTCACTGCAGTATCCCTAACAATAGGATTCAGGTGAACCGGATAAACTATTTCCACATCCGTGTAATTATCTGCAATGTGCTTAAGGGCACTGCAAATATTGTTTAGAGGCTGCCCCAGATTCTCTCTCCTGTGAGCAGTTACAGTCAAAATCCTCTTCCTGCCAAAGTCAAGGCTTTTTAGTAAATCCGTCCTGAAGCAGTAATTTTCCTTGACGCTCGTCTTTATTGCATCAATGACCGTATTGCCTGTGACAAATATTTTGTCGGGCTTAACGCCCTCCAACAACAGGTTATTTTTATTGATATTTGTTGGAGCAAAATGAAGGTCTGCCAGAACACCTGTCAGTTTCCGGTTTATCTCCTCCGGGTATGGGAAATACTTTTCATACGTCCTGAGTCCAGCTTCAACATGACCCACACTGATTTTTTTGTAGAAGGCGGCCAAACTGCCGACAAAGGTTGTAGTAGTATCTCCATGAACCAGAACAATATCCGGTCCGGCTTCCTCCAGCACATCACTCAAACCCTTAAGAGCCCTCGTAGTTATGTCTGCCAGTGTTTGCTTGTCCTTCATTATATCCAGATCATAATCAGCCTTAATGTCGAACATTTCCAGAACCTGATCCAACATCTGCCTGTGCTGCGCTGTAACACACACTGTTGTTTCAATCTGCTCATGCTTTTTCAGTTCCTTAACCAAGGGTGCCATCTTAATTGCCTCCGGCCTGGTGCCGAAAATAGTCATTACTTTAAGTTTATCCACATTTATTCCCTCTCTTATTGTCATAAGGATAATATTCACACAATAATAATATCAATATGCTTAATAAGTATCATTAACATTAATTTTCAGCATCTTTTATTTCACTTACAGCCATTTTCGCTAAAGTAGCCTGATTCTCTTCTTTTTTCTCTTCTTCGGAGTTCTCGCTAATATATCTTACTCCTGCAATAACAAATACAGCGATAAGTATTTCCAGAATAATTGCACTCAATACTCCTTTGTCTGCAAGTACAACCGCACATAGTCCCAATGCTCCGCTGGCAGTATACATAACAACAACAGACTGTTTATGACTCAGCCCCATATCAATCAGCTTATGGTGAAGGTGCCCCCTGTCGGGCTGCATGATGCTCTTCCCGCTGAAAATCCTTCTTAATACTGCAAAAGCCGTATCGAATATCGGAAGTCCAAGGGCCAGAAGTGGTATGGCAATTGATATGGCTGTGTAG
>JAAZCB010000144.1 GCA_012513545.1 Clostridiaceae bacterium | reverse complement strand
AGAGGTTTTGTAGCGGAATAACTAATATTGGTAGTATAATAAATATATTTTTCATTGACAAGTAGCGTACAATCACTTATAATATAAAAGTCATATTGACAACAAATTAATAGTTTATTATATGGAGAGATGGCTGAGCTGGTCTAAGGCGCACGACTGGAAATCGTGTGACGGTGGAAGCCGTCCGAGAGTTCGAATCTCTCTCTCTCCGCCAAAATGAAAGGTGTTTGCGATTTGGAAGCAAATGCCTTTTGTTATGTTTGCGGTCAATTTGCAAACATTTTGCAAACACTCGAATTTTTTAGCTTTTTCTTCAATCATCTGTACTAAAAATTGCATCATCAAGTTTTTGTGCTGCATCTTCCTGCATCTCCTTTAAAACGTGAGAATATATATCAAGTGTTATACTAATATTTGAGTGACCTAGTCTTTCTGAAGCAACTTTAGGTGATATGTTATGCTTTAACATTAATGTTGCGTTCGAATGGCGCAGATCGTGGAATCTTATATGAGTCAGATTATTCTTCATTAGTGTTCGAGCAAATGTATGGCTGAAGGTTGCTGGATTTATTGGAGAACCATCACTTGAGCAGGTGACAAGTTCATTATTTTTGTAAGCCTTGCCAAGAAGATTTCTTTGGTCATCCTGCTCAGATTTGTGCTTTTCAAGTTCAGTAATAATTGCACTGGATAAAACTATTGTTCTTCTGCTGTTTTTTGTTTTAGGCTCATGAAATATTGGACCGCTTTTATGTGGAAGGAGTGAACGGACAATACTTATTGTCCTGTTCTTAAAATCGATATCCTTCCATTTTAAACCCAGGGCTTCACCACGTCTGAGTCCTAAACATGTTGCAAGAAGAACTGGAATGTAGGCATTAGTATTCTTAAAAGCATTCAGGAGTTCTTTTATCTCCTGCTCATCCAGAAACTTTGCATAGAATGCTTTTGGCTTCGGGAGTTCAACTGCATCTGCAACATTTCTAGGGACGAGCTGCATTTTGAGAGCGCTTGATAAAGCTTTTCTTAATACCCTGTGTATATAAAGAACTGATTTGGCCGAGAGGCTTCCTTTGCCATCAAATCTTCCGTTTTCAAGTTTTGATTTATAGAACTGTTGAATATGTATTGGTTGTAGTTTTTGCAGGAGTATATTACCTAATGAAGGTATTATATGCCTTTCAATATTAACTCTGTAACCGTCAATAGTTTTTGGAGCTAGATTGGGCTCAACATAATTAATCATCCATTGCCTTAAGTATTCTGCCAAAGTAAGTTTTTCAGGATTTACAAAAGTGTTTGTTTCCAGTTGATTTAAAATGCCTACTAATGCTTTTTCTGCTTCTTTTTTGGTCTTATATCCAGAAAACCATTTTTGCTCTCTCTTTCCTTTTTCATTTCTTCCGAGTTCTACAACAACAGAGTATGTTTTACCCCTTTTGAATATACAGCCTTTCATGATTTATCACCTGAAGAGTTTGCTAACCACTTTTCCAATGCTTCTTTGGGAATTAAGAATTTCCTGCCGACTCTGACATTAGGTATTTGTTTCTGTTGTATAAGCTCATAAGCTTTATTCATTCCAATATTTAAAATTTGAGCAGTTTCATTAACTGTATATACAAGCTTTTCCATGTTGTAACCTCACTTTCGATAGTTAATTTATATATAACTGCACACCCGGTTCCCCAACCGGGTATGCAGAGAGTTTTCAGAATTAAGATCAGCTTTGTGTTCATTCGGCCGCCGCGTTGAGTGTGCTCTTTTCATGTCCCACACCCAGGAATGCTTTGGACAGCAATTATGCTCATAGGGATTATATCCCTCCGGTTTCTCATTCCGGCTCATAGAAATCTGGATTTGCTCCGCAACAAAGTGACATGCATAACCTAGCGAGAAGTATCTTATCAAAACTCAAGGTGACTATTCAATTTTATTGTAGCACCGCTCGCTCGTATGAGGTCATGGCGTGTTCCCTTTTGTTTGGATCAACGTATCCAAAACACTTCGCTATAAAGTTGTAGATATAAATTATAAATACTAACTTACTGTTAAAACTTATTTGTTAGTTTTTATTAGTATATGCCAATATTATTTGCATAGTCAACTTTGTATCAATACAAAAAACGAGAATATATCAAATTCTTTAAAGAAATCAATAATTCTCGTTTGTTTTCTATCTTGTATTGTTTTTAATTAGCAAATTATATTTGACTTTGCCTTTTACTTTCTCTTATTGGTTCTACATAACAAAAAGTCTAAACTTACATCAAAATAGTCAGCCAGCTTTTCAGCAATGTCTATAGAGGGTTTACTTTGACCAATTTCATAGTTGCTGATTTGCTGCCTTTTTATACCACAAAATTCAGCTAGATCACCCTGTGATATACTATATGATTCTCTTAAGTGCTTCAGTCTTTGTGCAAATGTTGTTTTTTGGTAATCTTTTTTGTTTATCAAGATTACTGATTTAACAGCAGATTCAACTCTTAATATTAATTCATCAAAGGCATCAGAGTTTTTTTCAACATAATCTTGAATTTCAGTCTCTCGAACTAATGTAATTCCAGGAAGTTTTACTTGGCCAGTTAACAAAATTATATAGATGCGATCATTGAATTTTCTGATTTCTTGGACTAATTGCTGTCCATCCATATTATCTATAATGTAATCTATAATGGCAATATCAAAATTACCTTCTTGAATTCCAATTACTGCGTTACTAGTAGAAGAAAAACAAGTTACATCATAATGCCTTAGCTTTTCTCTCATAACATCCAAAAAAACTGGATCATCATCAACAATGACAATTTTGATATTTTTCATTTATGTTACTCCTCAAATTGTATTGAAATTATAAAGTTAAATTTACCTGTTTCATTATAGCACAAAAAGGACAATTAAGGAGAAAAAAGTTTTGTAGTACAGTATTGGACTTAAAATAATTTATGCTGTAAAATTAAAATATACAGAAAAACAGAGGTGGAATACTTTGTATAGGTTTATCGCGGATATTGCAGATAATTATGGACTGTTTGATTTACATAGAAATTATTCAAAAAAAGATCAATTTTACTATAATAGCAATGACGTAATGCTACTACATGAGAATTTTTATTTAAAGCCTGATCTTCTTGAATTGAAATTTGATAAAACAAATAAAAGTAATGAATACGAGTTTGGGAAACTTAAATTTTCCTCACAGGTTGATGGCGACGGAAATGATGCAATATTTCATTATGCTATGAATACCATGTCAACAAAAGATAAAATAAATATAATATTGGTTCATGGCTGGAGGTCAACTGTTAATAAGCTTGATTGTATTTTTAAGAATAGTTTTATGCAGCAGGGATTCAATATGTATAGTTATGTACTCCCTTATCACATGGAAAGAGTAACTAAGGAATCTACTTATAATGGAGAGTATTTTATAACCGCAGATGTTGTCAGAACTTTAAGGGTATTTAGACAAGCTGTTAGTGATATAAGGGCATTAATAAGGCATATTAAGGAGATTAAGAAGGAAAAAGTTTACTTAGTAGGACTTAGCTTAGGTGGATTAATTACAAACTTAGTATGTGAACATGAAGAAATTGATGCCTTAGTATCATTATTTTATGCTAATGATGTGGCTTTTACTATATTCGAAGCAATACCTGGAAAATACATAAAGAGAGATTTTGTAAATAACAAGTTTAGTAAAGAACTGTTAAGTGATTGCTGGAACATAATTAATCCCAGCATGGGAAAGCCTGTAATTGACAAGAAGAAGATAATGCTTGTTTCGGGAAAATATGATAAATATATTTTGCCTACGGACTCAAATAAATTATGGGAAGCATGGGATAGACCGCTAAGATATGTTTATAATTGCGGACACTCTGGGATTGTGCTCCTAAAGGATAAAATAAGGTATGATACAATGGATTTTCTTAGGGGGCTAAATAGTTGATTATTATAGTTGCTTTACTTTTGTGGCTATTAGGTGCGATCATAATTAAAAAAGATTACAAAACGGAGTCTACCAGATGGTGTGCAGCAGTTACATTTGTAACAGGCATTGGTACATTCTCAACCTTTTGGCATGAAAATATAATGACTTTTTTAATAAATAATTATGAAATTCCTGATAGAATTATTAAGATGATGTGGACTGTGGATGCTATTATGTCAAACACAGGGACTTATGTTGGTCCTTATTTTATTCTTTTATATGGTTTGAGCTTTGCTAATATAGTACCTAAAAATAGAAAATGGCTTGTTTATTCATTATTATTTATACCGTCCATTTTAAGTTATATACTTTTACCATTAAAAAGTAATTTTTTGAGAAGTCCTTATGAGATAATGATACATTTCAGGTATATATCAATATGGGCTGTTCCTTACATGATTGCAGGTGATTTTTTTCTAATTTATGCTTATATTATAGAAAAGTCTTTAAGAATTAAAAGGCATAAACTATTAACGCTGATTGTAGTTGTGCCACTTATTACTTACGCAATGCTTTCGAATCTATTATCAAGAGCTATTGGAATAGACGATATTTGGCGGTTTTTTATAGTTTTAATGCCGGTTCAGTTTTTAGCATTTTTGTACTTTGCAAAAAAATATGGGGTAATGGGAGTAAGATTAAAGTTTGAGAGATACAAATTTGCTTTCGACAATATTTTAGATCATATATCAGATTCATTTATTGCACTTGATGAAAATTATGTAGTCATTGAAGTTAATAAAACATTTATTGAAAATTTCGAAGTTAATAATAAGTATAAACAATTCGATGACATTATACAGAATAGCAAATTAAAAGACTATAAGGATGATTTGTGGAATCTTTTGAAAAATCATAATAATTTTGAAATATCTATAAATACAGAAGATGAGAAGTTTTTCGAGGTTGAGGGCAGATCTATTAAAATAAATGATGAGTTTTGTGGTGCAGTTTTTCTGTTTAAGGATATAACCGTTCATAAAAAAAATCTAAAACTTATTGAAGAAAATCAAGAACAAATTATTGAAAATGCTCGTCTTGAATCATTAGGGAATTTGATTGGAAGTATTGCACACAATTTAAAAACACCATTAATGTCAAGTTCCGGAGCGGTTGATATAATATTAAACAATATTAATAAATCAGTTAATTCTCTTAATAATTCAAGCATTGAAGAAAAGTATAAAATTGAAATTATTGAGTATTTCAGTAAAATAGATAAATGGAATAAGCATATAAAAGATTATTTAGTATATATGAATGATGTAATAAGCACAGTCAGAGACCAAATACATATTAACAGTAGCGACAAGGACAGATTCAGTATAAAAGAGTTAGCAAATAAAATTGACATTCTGATGAGTGATGAGCTAAAGAAGCATGATTGTGTAATAAAATACAGGTTGTTTATAACAGAAGAAACAGAAATTGAAGGTTCAATTAACTATTTGCTTCAAGTTTTAAATATACTTATTACTAATGCGAAGGATGCATATGAAAATGAGGAAGGTGTAATTGAATTAATTTTTGAAAAATATGAAGATAAAATAATTATAAAAGTAAAAGACTACGGAAAAGGAATTTCAGATTCTATTGAGGATAAAATTTTTAAACAAATGGTTACTACAAAAGGAAAAGATGGCTCTGGACTTGGACTATATATATCAAGATCGATAATAAAAACAAAATTTAAAGGCAGTATCGGATTTATAAGAGATGATAAAGGAAGTACATTTTTTATAGAGATTCCTCAGGAGGAAGAATGAAAAAGAAGATTTTGCTAGTAGATGATGATGGTATTTTTGTTGATATGTTAAAAGAAACGTTGGAGAATTTTATCAACGAAAAGATTCGCTTTGATGTAGAAGGAGTAAATTCAACAGACCATGTAGTTGAGCTAAGTAAAAGAAATAAATATGACTTTTTGATTATTGATTATTTGATTGATGGAAGAAATGGGAAACAGGTAGTAGAAAAAATACGTGAATTTGATAAGGAAATATGTATTATTCTTTTGACAGGACATAGTGATTACGTTTTCTCAATTGGAGCTCTTAAGGAAATGGAGATTCAACTTTACATGGAAAAAAGTCCTGCAGTGCCGGAAAAAATCATTAGGGAAATAATGAATTTAATATGTTAGAAAATTAGGATATGAGGATATGTTGAGGTAATTACACGAAACTTAAATTTTGTTTGTATATGCATATTAATTTTAGATATTTATTTAATGACAGTTCTAAACTATTGTTATTCCAGTATTTACCATATAATTATTCGATATTATTAAGAGCTAATTTAAGAATAACATTGCTATGCAAAGTTAGCTCTACATGACAGATACTCAGACACCCATTCAATTTCCTATGCAATTTTTATTTAAAAATAATTTATGAATTTCTGTCAGATTTTATAATGTTAAAGGTGTCTAATAAGTGAAGAGAGGGGGAGAATTATTTGTTTTATAATAACCTAAATGAAAAAAATGATATTGACAGATTAATAGAAGACCACAGTCAGCACCTTTCCAGACTATGTTATATTTTACTAAAAGATTACCATTTTGCTCAGGATGCAGTACAGGAAACAATTTATAAGGCATATTTAAAATATGGAAGTTTCAAAGGAAAAAGCAGCGAAAAAACATGGATTACCAGTATTGCCATAAACATATGTAAAAATTACGCGCGTAAAGCCTCGTACAGTGAACTATCGTTTGATTGTGTTACTTTAGAGTATATATCTAATGATGCTGCTGAGGAGTATATTAATAGTGAAAGCATCGACCTACTGAATTTAATTTATAACCTACCCTACATATACAAACAAGTAATTATATTACACTATTATGAGGATATGACGGTAAGAGAAATAGCAAAAGTTTTAAAGCAAAAGGAAATTACAATATCTGTGAGACTTAAGCGGGCAAAAGAAATGTTAAAACTTGATTTAGAGGAGGATAAGTTATGAGAAGTTTGGATAACCTCAAAAATATCATTGACTCGAATTTTGAGGGAATGGATTTGTCAGATATAGCAAAAAAAAGTATAAAGGAGAAAACTGTACAAAAGAGAAGTATTCAAAAAAGAATAATACGGACCACTGCAACATTCTCCTCAGTATTTGCTGTTTTGGTAGCATGCATTCTTGTGATTAACAGTTTTTGGGGAACTGTTGTTACTAATGCACAAGATTTAATGGAAGGGATTAAACCCGGAGATATCAAGTCACTGGATAAACAAAAGGAAGAAGCCCTAATAACACCAGTAGCTGATTTTTCAGTCAGGTTATTAAAAGAAACTTTGGTATCTGATAAAAATGTGTTGATATCACCTGCGTCAATATACCTTGGGTTGGGAATGACTGCAAATGGTGCAAATGGTACGACCTTGGAGGAATTTGAAAATGTGTTGGGAATGGGTGCAAATATAAGTGATTTAAACGTCTTCTATAAAAATTTGACAGATAGATTAACAAATCATAAAGGAGGAAATGTAACAGTTGCTAATTCTATCTGGTATCGTTCAACAGATGAACTAAATGTAAAAAATGATTTTTTACAAAAAAACGCCGATTACTATGGTGCATCAGCCTATAAAGCAAACTTTGACGATCCTTCAACAGTAGATGTTATAAACAATTGGGTCAGGAAAAAAACCAACGGGTCAGTTGATAAAATTATTAACGAAATTCATCCAAATTCGCAGATGTTTTTAATCAATACACTATATTTTGAAGGGAAATGGTTGAAAGACTTTACTACAAGCAAAAGAGAGGGCATTTTTCATACTTCTAATGGGGATGTAAAAACTTCATTTATGTATTCTTCTGAATCATTTTATATTAATAATAAGTATGCTCAGGGGTTCATTAAGCCATACAAAGGAGATCAGTTAAGCTTTGTTGGCATATTACCCGAAGAGGGTATTTCTGCTGAAAAGTATATAGAAGGTCTCACAGGAGAAAGCTTTTTAGAATTTTTAAACAGTAGAGAACATACATCAGTAGGTGTGTTTCTCCCTAAATTCGAGACTGAATATGAAATCTCTCTGAATGATTCGCTAAATAAATTGGGGTTGGTTGAAGCCTTTCATGATGCTGATTTTTCAAACATGGCAGATAATCCCACTAGATTGTATATCGAAAACGTGTTTCACAAGGTATACATCCAGGTTAGTGAACGCGGAACAAGGGCAGGCGCTGTTTCAAAAGTTGAGAATGTTAAGAGAAGTTCGCCATCAATAGACTTAACTTTTAATCGCCCGTTTATATATGCAATAATTGATAACGAAACAAATCTTCCTCTGTTTATGGGCATTATTCAAAATCCAAAGAATTAAACTTGATCTTGGTTAGTACCTTGGTGGGGTTAAATATCACATAAATTGAGAAAATAGCCTTTGTGTAGAAATGTTGGATCTTAAACTTTTAAACCTAGCATTCTTCACAAAGGCTATTGATGTATATTTTTCTTTGAGACTATTTCAGTTCATATATTTGTTTTGTATTCGAATCAATTTCTACAGTTATTACTTTAGTTAGATTATCAGTTAGAATTTCATTAATAGAAAAGTGCCATACTAGTTTTTTATTATAGTTATAAATGAGCCTGGATTCTTTAATAGAGTAATCTATGTTTTTATTACGCATATAAATATCAAGTAATTCAATTGCTTCATCTAAACTAATATGTGTTAGCGCCGGCATAGAATGGCGGTTATTACCAAAGTTACTGACGGAAGGTGCATTACAACCACTTTGGCGGAAATAAAAAGGATGACTAAGTATAAAAGCCATCCAGCAAATACAAATATTAGAATTTTAAGATATCAGCTAATGCTCTAAGCAAAAGCCACAGTAGTGCCGTCAACGGAATTATCTATAGCCTCGATAAGGTTTTCTATATTGTAAAATATATCATCAAGGCTGGATATATGACAGCCCGCACGAAAGTCAGGAATGCATGCAAATATACCGCGTGATGACCTTCTAATAAAAACCTGTATGCTTGAGCGACTTTTAATGAATATTTCATATAAACCGCCATAATCAAGTATTTTATCAATTACTCCATCCCAAGACTCGGTTTCACCTTTTT
>JAAZCB010000143.1 GCA_012513545.1 Clostridiaceae bacterium | reverse complement strand
AGTTGAGCTTCCGGGAAGCGAGAAGGATGGGACACAACTATATAGGGACAGAGCATCTTCTTCTTGGAATTATGAAGGAAGGAGAAAGTGTAGCGGTCAGGATTCTTATGGATCTTGGAGTAGATCCCCAGAAGCTGTTCCAGGAGATTGTTAAAATGCTTAATGAAGAGGCTCCGGGATCAACCGGAACACCAAAAAACAGCAGTTCATATTCAAATACGCCAACACTTAATCAGTTTGGAAGAGATTTGACAGACATGGCCAGGGAAGGGAAGTTTGACCCTGTTATCGGGCGCGATAAGGAAATTGAAAGGGTTATACAAATATTAAGCAGAAGAACAAAAAACAATCCTTGTCTTATAGGTGAGCCGGGTGTTGGCAAGACTGCTATAGCAGAGGGACTGGCTCAGAAAATTGTTGAGGGAAATATTCCTGAGACACTAAAAGACAAGAGGGTGGTAACCCTTGATCTTTCATCCATGGTAGCGGGCGCAAAATACAGGGGTGAATTTGAGGAAAGGCTTAAAAAAGCCCTTGATGAGATTAAGAAGGCAGGAAACGTAGTTCTTTTTATAGATGAGATGCATACTATTATCGGTGCGGGAGCAGCCGAGGGAGCAATAGATGCTTCAAACATATTAAAACCTTCGCTTGCCAGAGGTGAAATACAGGTAATAGGTGCGACTACCCTTAATGAATACAGAAAGCACGTTGAAAAGGATTCAGCATTAGAGAGAAGGTTCCAGCCCATAACAGTGGGTGAACCTACACGTGAAGAGGCTGTTGAAATATTAAAGGGTGTCAGGGACAAGTATGAAGCACACCACAGGGTTACAATTACCGATGATGCATTAACTGCGGCTGTAGAGCTTTCCGACAGGTATATTACCGACAGGTTTCTGCCTGACAAGGCTATAGACCTGATTGATGAGGCGGCATCAAGAGTGAGGCTGAAATCCTTTACGGCGCCGCCTGATTTAAAGCAGCTTGAGGAGCAGGTTGAGAGACTCAGAAAAGAAAAGGAAGATTCGATAATATGCCAGGAATTTGAAAAGGCCGCCAGAATAAGAGATGAAGAACAGAGATTAAAGAATGAACTTGATAAAGCAAAGAATGACTGGCAGCAAAAGAATCAGACCACAACCGATACCGTAACTGAAGAGGAGATAGCAGGAATAGTAGCTGACTGGACCGGTATACCGGTTAAAAGGCTGGCTGAAGAGGAAACGGAAAGGCTTATGAAGATGGAGGATATTCTCCATGGAAGGGTAATTGGACAGGATGAGGCAGTTAAGGCTATTTCCAAGGCTATCAGAAGAGGAAGGGTAGGTCTTAAAGACCCTAAACGTCCTGTCGGTTCATTTATATTCCTGGGTCCTTCCGGAGTTGGTAAAACCGAGCTCAGCCGGGCCTTGGCAGAAGCCCTTTTTGGTGATGAAAATTCGATGATACGAATCGATATGTCCGAGTATATGGAAAAGCACAGCGTATCAAGACTTGTAGGCTCACCTCCGGGATACGTAGGTTATGATGAAGGAGGACAGCTTACTGAAAAAGTAAGAAGAAAACCCTATTCGGTACTTCTGTTTGATGAAATTGAAAAAGCGCATCCCGATGTCTTCAACATACTTCTTCAGATTCTTGAAGACGGAAGGCTGACAGACTCACAGGGAAGGCTTGTAGATTTCAGAAACACAGTAATTATAATGACTTCAAACGTAGGAGCCAGACTTATAACTGAACCCAAGCGGCTTGGCTTTGCAGCACAAAGTGAAGAAAAGGCAAAGACCTACAATGATATGAAAAACAATGTAATGGGAGAACTTAAGAGAACCTTCAGGCCTGAGTTCTTAAACAGGATTGATGAAATAATAGTGTTCCACCCGTTAGAGGAAGAACACCTTAAGAAGATCGTCAGCCTGATGATTGATACACTCGCAAAGAGGCTCAAACAAAATGCAATATCTATTGAGGTTACAGACGATGCAAAAGCTTTATTGGCCAGGAAGGGTTTTGACCAGATATATGGTGCAAGACCTCTGAGGAGGGCAATACAAAGCATGGTTGAGGACAAATTGGCAGAGGAGATGCTCGAAGGCAGAGTAAAATCAGGCGACAAAGTCACAATTGAAAGCAGGGAAGAAGAACTGGTATTCAATAAGAAGTAGGGACAAGGGGATGGGGCAAGGGGACAGGCACCTTGCCCCACTAATTTGGGCCATTTCCCGAAGGGAAATCCGGCAAAAAGCGAGGGACTCGATGTCCCGAAGCTTTTTTAACCAATAATCTGACTTACCAATACTCCTGTGGCCTGCAGCTGTCAATAACTTCACTGGTATCAAACAAATCCAGAAGTCTTTTACTGTTTATATACATGGAATAACCGTCAATAGATCTTCTGTCAGTAAAAATACAATCAGAAAAATATTCTGTATATTCGGGACCAACGCCGCAGAATACAGTAAATCCTTCACTTTTAAGGTATTTGAGTTTTGAATTTTTATATCCCAAAACACTTCCAAAGGGATAAATGTAAACTTCAGTTGCACCAATTAATTGTTCAACCTCATCTTTCCAGCGCTTAGTGTCTCTTTCCAGCCTGTTATAATCTATTTTCCCAGCATCAAGATGACCGTAACCGTGGCAGGCAAATGTCCAACCGCTTTCCTTAAGACGGCTGATTACCTTAGATGCTTCTTCTTTTTCGTTACTGTACAAAGAGGAATCAAAATTATGGGTTCTGTAACCAAGCACACCTTCATAACCTGTCAGTGCAATAATTCCCTTTGCTCCATTCAATGAAAAATCGTCGTGCTCTTTAACAAAACTGTCAAGTATTGGTACAATGTCATTGTCGTGGGAAATAAGCTCCTTACCATCGGGTGTTGTGGAGAATGTTGCAATTTCTCCATTTGAATCAAGAATCAGTTTATGTACATTTCCATTCAGAATCATATATTCATAGTAGTTTAAGTCATCAATGGAGATAATTAAAGGTTTTTTACCTTCCGGAAGGAAGAGGTCCTTTTTTTCAACAGTTCTCTTACCATCGATCTCGATTGTTTTATAGGTGTCATTTATGTTAACAAGAATAAAATTTTTTTCATAGAGGGAATCCAATATCTTTTTAAATTCGCTGACAGTTATAAACCAGTCATTATATCCTTTACTAAGAGAATCATTGTCAAATGCCTTCTCTGGATAAGCTATCAATGGATGAAAAAAAATATGCTGAACATGTCCCTTGTACTGAACAAGTTTAATTGGGGTTGAAGTTGGCTCGGGAGTATGTGTAATGCCTGGTTCAGGCGTTAATTCCATTAAGCCGTTAACCTCCAGGCATTCCCTTTCGGTATTAACCGGAATATCGGCAGATCTGCTGCAGCCACCTGAAACAATCAGCAGAAAAAATAAAGGCATGGACACAAGCATAAGCATTACATATTTTTTCAATTATATCACCCCACACTATACGGTAAATATTTCTAGCAGTCTCATTATACTGCTTTTTCTAATTTAAATGTTTATAGAATTGTTAAAAATAGTTACAGAGAAGTTACGGGGCAAGGGACATGGACTGACCTGTCCCTATGTCCCTCTATGCTTTTTCCAGTTCGTTTATGCTTATTTCCCTTGAATGGTGAGTGTGGCTCCAGTCTTTGTTGTTCTTACACATAAAACCCTGTATGGTTATTGGAATCCATGTAAGGCAATAGAATGGATAAATGATAAATCCAAGAATTACCTTTGATTTGAATTTTTTCTCTGACAAAATTATCAGGGGTCCATAGAGGAATTGGAGGAGAACAAACATGTACCATACCTCAGTAGGAAAAACATACCTCAGGTTGAAAAACGGAGACTCCGGAAATACTGTCTGAACCCACATCATTATGGTGATCAGGCCTATGAATATCAGTCTTATGGGTTGAAACAGATACACTGCACAATCAAAAGCTATAAGATCACCTTCTTTAAAGGCTTTGGAAAAAAGCGAACCTAAAAACCTGCCTGCACAATCTGCGTGACCCTGCATCCAGCGCTTTCTCTGGTTCCAGGACTGCTTGAGAGTCAGAGGCTTTTCATCATAAACAATAGCATTATGTGCCCAGGCAACCTTTTGATTTTTTAGTGCAAGCTTCATTGTAAATTCCAGGTCTTCAGTAAGGCAGGTCGCTCCCCAGCCAATTTCACGAAGGACATCAACATCAATACAGAAGCCTGTTCCGCAAAGACCACAGCTTAATCCCAGATAGTAACGGGGAAGCTGGAAGATCCTGTTTGAAAGCCAGAATGCTATTGAATATGAACAGGTGATCCAGGAATCAAAGGGATTTTTACTGTCAATATAACCCTGTACAACCCTGTGCCCTTTGCACATTTGTTTGTTCATTTCAATAAGAAAGTTTGAAGTAACAAGGTTATCGGCATCAAAAACGCTTATTGCATCATACTTTTCCTGCATGGTAAATATTTTGGTAAACATCCATTCAAGTGCGTGGCCTTTGCCTCTGGCCGTGTTGTTAACTCTCTTGAAGATTTTTGCACCGTGCAATTCTGCAATTTCAGCTGTTCTATCGGTGCAATTGTCGGCTATAACAAACACATCGTATAGATTGCGGGGGTAATTCTGCTTGAAAAGACTGTCAACTACGTGAGCAATTACCTTTTCTTCATTGTGTGCAGTGACTATCAGCGCAAATCTCTTTTGAGGAGCATATTTCAACGGGCTTTCCTCCCTGCGTTTTAACCAGCCGAAAACCGAAATTCCAAAAAAATAACAGCCTGCCATAAAAACTAATACCTGTATCAGTTGAGTACTTATATAAATAACACTGTTTATTTGAGACAGCATTTCACTCCTCCAAATCATTAATATGAATTTTGTTAGGGCCATTTCTCGGAGAGAAATCCGGCAAAAAGCGGAGGGCTCGATATCCCGAAGCTTTTTTAATACATGTAGTCGTTATCTATATTATTTTGCACAATATAAGGAAAAAATATTTATGATAAAAAAATTTGAAAATATGTTATAATTAAATGGCTTGTAAAAATTAATATTTTAACTTTATGGGGGTCATTTATGACTAAAACATACTTCAATGATGCAATTATCGGTAATTCTCGAATGCTTGGCTGTCTGACGGGAAAAGGGGAATTGGTGAGGTTGTTCTGGCCACACATTGATTATCCCCAGCATGTCGAGAAGTTTATTCCCGGTATTTTTTTTATAGAACAAAAAAACAGTACTTTATGGTTTGGATTTGATAATTGGGAGGTTACTCAAGCTTATTTGGAGGATACAAGCATATTAAAGACTGTGTATAGGGATATCAATAACGGCTTGAGGGTGGAGCAGACTGATTTTGTTTTACCTGACAGGGATGTTCTTGTAAGGAGTTATACAATTGGCAATATAGGTACTAACCATATTGATTTGGGATTTATGCAGTATTCATCTGCCGTGACTACAACACCGGAGCTTAGGAGCACGTTGTTTGACTTTTCTACAGATTCATTGATTCATTACAGACATGGGTACTATATTTCGATATCGTCTGCTGACGAGGTTTATCAATTCCAATTAGGGAATAATGCTTTTGAATGTGCAAAATATACTGAATTAAACGGCTATGAAAGTATAGGTATGATGGCAGACGGGGCACTTTCGTGGAATCTTGGCAGAATAGAGCCGGGTATGGAAAAACACTTTAGCTTATATATTTGTGTTTCAGATACGTTAAAAGGCGTGAAGGAACTTACTCGCACTGCTAAAGCTTTTGATCCGCACAAAGAATATACTAAAACCCGCAAATACTGGCTGGACTTTTTGAAAAGCTCAAAACAGATTGTTACAGGTGACAAGATAATAGATGATTTGTACAAAAGATCTCTTATGGTTTTTAAGCTGATGTCTGATGAAAAAACGGGAGGACTTCTGGCTTCAGCCGAAATAGATGAAGCGTTTACAAGGTGTGGGAGGTATGCTTACTGCTGGGGGAGGGATGCAGCTTTTATTACAAGTGCTCTTGATGCGGCAGGGCTTACCGGAGTGGTAGATAAATTTTACGATTGGGCTGTAATGACGCAGAATGATGACGGATCGTGGGAGCAGAGGTACTACATGGATGGAAACCTTGCTCCTTCATGGGGGATGCAGGTTGATGAAACCGGTACACTCATCTGGGGAATGTTAAAGCATTATGAAGTTATTAAAGATAAGGGCTTTCTTCAAAAAATGTGGGAAAGTATAAGGAAGGCTGTGGAATTTTTAATAGCCTTTACAGACAATGAAACCGGTCTTCCAAAGCCCAGCTATGATTTGTGGGAGGAACGGGTAGGGGAACATACCTATTCGTCAGCTGCAGTCTATGGAGGTATTATGGCAGGGGTTGAGGCAGCCAGGATTTTAGGTATGACCAAAGAGCTGATTTGTGACTGGGAGAGAGCAGCGAAGGCCTTAAAAGAAGCCATTGGAAAGAACCTGTGGAAACCGGAGGCCGATCGGTTTATAAGAAGTGTGAGAACTAAGCTGAATCCCTGGGGCAATGAGCATTCAGCACACACTACCTTTATTACGGTTAATGAAAAGGGCTACAAGAGGGATGTAACACTCGAGGATTGGACTATTGATATAAGCCTCCTGGGAGTATCAATTCCGTTTGAAGTTTTTGGGGTATCCGACTACAAGGTAAGAAATACAGTGGAGGCAATAGAAAAAGTATTGACTACCGAGCCTGTCGGAGGATTAAAAAGGTATGAGAACGATAATTATATAGGTGGAAATCCATGGGTTTTGACAACTTTATGGGCTGCGCTTTACTATATTGAAACCAGGGAATTTGAAACAGCTAAAAGCTATTTTGATTGGGCTGTTAAATCAAGGACTCATCTTGGACTGCTGCCTGAACAGGTAAGCAAGGATTCGGGAGAGCCCTGCTGGGTAATACCTCTGACCTGGTCTCATGCAATGTTTGTACTGGTGCTTGACGGATTAAAAAAAGCAGGTATCATATAATTATAAAACATATATTTAATTTCAGGAGAAATAAATGCCAAAGCAAAAATCAGTTTATATATGCCAGGACTGTGGTTATGAAAGCTCCGGCTGGCTTGGAAAATGTCCTGCCTGTAATCAATGGAATACTTTTGTTGAAGAAATTCCAAAAGCCTCTGCAAAGTCTGATATGGCCCGGAAAATAGCAGATGTTAAACCTGTCAGGATAGGCGACATTCAGATTGAAAATGAAGAACGATATTTGACCGGAATGAAAGAAATGGACAGAGTTTTAGGCGGCGGAATCGTCAAGGGATCTCTTGTTCTTGTGGGCGGAGATCCCGGAATCGGTAAGTCCACTTTGATTCTGCAGATATGTGATAAAATAAAAACCTCTTCTTCGATTTTGTATATATCCGGTGAGGAATCTATAAAGCAAATTAAGATTAGAGCCGATAGATTAAATGTAAATAATTCAAAATTGTTAATGGTTTCTGAAACAAATTTCAGTACAATACAGATTCTAAGTGAAACAGAAAAGCCCGATCTTATAATTGTTGATTCGATACAGACAATGTTTAATGAAGAGTTGTCAGCGGCACCTGGAAGCGTGAGCCAGGTCAGGGATATTACCGCAGGCCTTATGAGAATTGCAAAAACAATGAACATTGCAATTATAATAGTAGGGCATGTAACCAAGGAAGGTTCCATAGCAGGACCAAGGGTTCTAGAGCATATGGTGGACACTGTTTTATATTTTGAAGGAGAAAGGAATCTGACGTACAGAATTCTAAGGGCTGTTAAAAACAGGTTCGGCTCAACAAACGAGATTGGGATTTTTGAAATGAAGGATGTAGGATTGGTTGAGGTTGATAATCCTTCAATGATGATGCTGTCGGGACGCTCCGAGAACGTTCCGGGTTCTGTAGTGGTTTCGAGTCTTGAAGGCACGAGACCCATGCTTATCGAAGTCCAGGCACTTGTTTGTCCCACCAGCTTCGGAATGCCAAGAAGAATGGCAACAGGGGTCGACTATAACAGGATAACGCTGCTTATGGCAGTTCTTGAGAAGAGAGTAGGCATGCAGCTTCACAATTTTGATGCATATGTAAATGTTGCAGGAGGCTTGAAGATAGACGAACCTGCCTGTGATTTGGGAATTGTTGCTGCTATTGCATCAAGCTTCAGAAACACTGCTGTTGATGTGGGTACAGCACTGATGGGAGAGGTTGGACTTACAGGCGAGATAAGGGCTGTAAGCCAGGTGGATAAAAGGATAATGGAGGCATTCAGGACAGGTTTTAAAACCTGTGTTGTTCCTTCTGGCAATATGAAGGTTATCAAACAGATGAAAGAGGTCAACAATATTAACATAAGAGCGGTGGAAAATGTGCAGGAAGCATTGAGTTTACTTCTGTAGCGGATGTTATTAAGGAATATATTAGGAGGACGTATGATGAGCGCTGACAGGGCAAAGGACTATGAAATACTTGAAGTATTACGAATGCTTGCTCCAGGTACTTACTTAAGGGAGGGTCTGGAGAATATATTGAAGGCCAGAACGGGAGCCCTTATTGTAGTAGGAGATTCTTCCGATATTATGAAACTTGTAGATGGTGGGTTTCTTATAAATAAGGAATATTCTCCAGCCCATCTTTATGAACTGGCCAAGATGGATGGAGCCATAGTTCTGAGCAAGGACCTTAAAAAGATATTGTATGCCAATGCCCTGCTGATTCCTGATTCCTCCATACCGACAGAAGAGACCGGTACAAGACATAAATCAGCCCAAAGAGTTGCCAAACAGACTGGTGAACTCGTTATAAGCATTTCGCAAAGAAGAAATGTGATCACCGTATATAAGGCTTCAAGAAAATACGTCCTGAAGGAGACCTCTGCCATTTTGAACAAAGCAAATCAAGCGCTGCAAACCCTTGATAAATATAAATCGGTTTTGAGCACTGCTGTAAACAATTTAAGTGTTCTTGAATTTGAGGATATTGTAACACTTGATGACGTGGCTTATGCTCTTCAAAGGACTGAAATGCTGATGAGGGTGGCTGCTGAGGTAGAAAGGTATATCTGTGAACTTGGGAATGAGGGCAGACTTGTTGACATGCAGCTTGATGAGCTGCTTTCCAATCTTGAAGCGGATGAACTATTGATAATAGAGGATTACGCCGGTCGTTTAGATAAGCACTCAGAGAGTATAAGAGATAGCTTGAGACAGCTCTCCTATGACGAACTAATGGATTTAACCAATATTTGCAACATACTTGGGTATACCAGTGGGGCAAACGCGTATGATACTGCAATATATTCAAGAGGCTACAGACTAATGAGTAAAATACCAAGACTTCCCTTGACAGTAATAAAAAATCTGGTAGAGCGTTTTTACAATTTACAGGGAATATTGAATGCGTCGATAGATGAGCTCGATGATGTGGAGGGTATAGGCGAAGTTCGTGCAAGAATTATTAAGGAAGGCTTACGGAGGGTTCAGGAACAGCTCTTTTTAGATGCCAGAAGAGTTTAATCGGAAGCTATAATTTAATTGTGTAAGATAAACTAAAAAAACCGACGTTTTACCGTCGGTTTCGTACAAATGTTAACTAACGAAGGTTGTATTTTCCAAGCATTTTGATCCTGTCAAGCTCCTTAATGATAATATCATACAGGTTGAGATCCAGAGTATTGCATATTGAAGCCAGGTAAAACAAATTTCTACCTATATCCTTTTCAATAAGATCTCTGCAATTATCACAAAGTGCTCCCTTTAAATGGGTGTCCATAGAATCCCGTATTTCTTCAAATTCGGCATCAGGATCATAAGGCTGCTTTTCAGCATGAATATTTAAGCAACCGCACTGAGTTACAGTCTTGATAATTCCACGATTAACCCTACCGTTAGAGTCTTGAAATTTTGTTATTTGATCCAGGATGCTCTTATTTCTTACAAGCAGCTCTCCAACAGTAAATTGGAACTCATCTACCATTATGTCCTTCAATATGGCTCACTCCTTAGGTATATTGATTAACAACAGGATTATATACAGGCATAAAAAATAACTTAGAAACAACGGAACTTCTTGTTGATAATTCTATTATAATTGTTGCGGTCATTCTTTGTCAATTAAATTCGGTATGGATAAACTTTACATACGCTATTCTTCCCGAAATGTTTGAGTAAGACAAACTTTTCGGGAAGAATAGCGTATCATATGGAAGGATTAGGTAGTATTCTGTTATTGCAGACTTACTTAGAGGAAGAAGTCTAATTCATACTTATTTCCAGGTTTACGTTAAATTCCGGTAAAAGAAAGCCATCATTATTGTCTATGCTGGACTGCACTAAAACTGTTGTTTCACCATTTCTAAGAGTTGCTTTGTTTGCAATGTAAGTAATTTTACCCTGATATATTTTGGATTTATCTGCCTGAGGGATTATAGTTGCAGCAGCACCGGATTGTATATCTTTAATGAATTCCTCAGGTACATTTGCTTCAACTATTATTGAGTCGGCGTCAAGCAGGCTGAAAAGCTTCCTGTCGGGACTCAAAGCTTCTCCATTTACATAGGTAAGATCATATACAATGGCATTTTCCATGTCAGAGACTATATCGTTTTGTTTTATATAGCTCTTATTGATTTTTTCCTTCATGAGTTTTATTTCTTTTTCGAGGGCGTCTATTTTTTGTGTGTATATACCTGACATATTGTTATTTCCAGTAGTCTCTGATTTTTGAGCAACCTGAAGCTTCAGCCGGTCTATTTCCTTCTGGAGATCATATCTGGTCTTTTCAATAGACAGTTTGGTGTCAGAAACATTCTTTTGATATGTGTCAACAGTCTTGTTAAAAGCATCCAGTTCTGCCTGTGAAAGCGAGTCCTTCTGTAATAAGTGCTGTTTTGACTTCTGCTCTTCGAGAGAGTCACTGTATATTTTTTCAGCGCTCTTTAAATCGGCAATTAGTCTTTTTAAATCCGGATAGCTATTATTTTCCAGATGATTTTGGAGTTCTGCCAGATCTTTTTTAAGTTTTTCAAGCTCCATGCTGTTGGTTTGGTGCTCTTGCCTTAAAGTGTTGAGTTCTATTGTTTTTTGCTCAATTTCGCTCATGAACTGAGTATAATCAATAGTAAACAAGACGTCTCCTTTTTTTACTTTCTGACCTTCCTTTACATGGATATTTTCAATTATAGCAGGAAAGTCAATTAAAACATTCGTCATTTCATTTGACTTTATAACACCGAAAGTATCAATTGTATTTTTTTGAACTGGAGCCTCCGAAGCAGGAGTATTTGCCTGCGTTTCCTTGCTGTTGCATCCGGCAGAAAACATCAATGCGGTGCAAAGCATTACTATAAGTAGTTTTTTCATAATTTTTCAACTCTCCCATCTTTAAAATAAATAACTAGAGTATAGTTTTCCCTTTTTTTTGCTGTGTGGCTAACGATTTCAAGCTTATGTGCGTAATTTTTCATTTTTTCCCTTTCATCTTTATGTTTATTCAAATTTGATTGAATCAATAATATTCAGTTTTGATGATTTTAATGCCGGGCTGATACTTGCCATAAGGGTTATAAAAATTCCTCCGAGGATAGAATATACGAACAGTGTCGGTGTTAAGTGCAATTCAACAGGCAGGCTCATTGCCTTTAATATATAGCCGACATTTGTAACAAGCATAAGTCCTGATAATGCCCCTGCACAGCCTCCTATAAGTCCTCCGGTCAAAGCTTCAATAAAAAGCATTCTGATAATCTGCCGCTTATTCATACCAACTGAACGGTAGACAGCAAGCCAGCGTTTTCTTTCAATAAAGCTTATAACAAAATTGTTCAGGACACCGAATATTCCTATTACCAATGCCATTACCGAAAATCCGTTAAGAATGGCAAACATCTGATTGTTGCCTTGAATATTAAGCTCCTCAATTTCATCCATAGTGCGCAGGTATATTCCGCTGCGGGGGAATTTGTTTTTAATATTTTTTGCAACTTCCTCCGGGTCTTTTATTGTCTTTATATAGTAATCTGTGTAATAGTTGAGCTTTGCATCAAGCCTTAAATACTTCTCAGAAATAAGGGCAAAGTTTCCGTTATTCATAAGTGTGTTGAAAAAACCTGTGATTTTATATTCCTTTATGTCTTCCGCCATTTTAAGCTCCAGTATATCCCCCTTTTTAACGCCGAATTTGTCCTTTAAAGCTTTTGATAGAAGTATATTACGCCCCATATTCAGTTCGTTATAGACCTCGTCAATATTACCTTCAATATGAATATTCCAGAAATCCGGATATTTATTTGTGTCTATTCCATTAATAATGAGGATCTCCGAATTTTTATTCCTGACATTTACATTGTAATACTCATAGGCAGCGGTTATTGACCCGATACCGTCAACTGTCTTGAGAATCTGATCAAAATTTCGGTTTGAGTTGTAGTTATTCAGCCAGATGTCGAAATTCAGATCATTAAATACATTAACAACCTCTACTCCCACACTGGAGCTTACAATATTAATCATCAGTATACTGGAGATACCAATTGCCAGTAAAGAGATATTTGTCGAAATGCTTTTATTGTCCCTAAGGTTCTTTGCAGCCAGAACACCTTCGTTGAGCAACGGTAATAAGAATAATTTTTCAAATACCCTTGCTATTATGTTTGTAATGTATGGCACAAGCAATATGACAGAAATTAATGACAGAATCATGCACAGCACCAGTAGCAACATTCCCTGTGAAGACGGAAGAAGAGGCGGAACTGCCACTGATATGCATATTGAGATTATTGCCATTGCAAGCTTGATTCGTTTCTTTTTATACTTCTTCTCTACTGAATTCAGGACTATATCTTTGACTGGAATTTTCGATACCTTTATGATGGGTACGATAGAACTTATAAACCCAAGTACCATTGCAGCAAGAAAAGTTAAAACCAGATGAAACGGTGAAAATTCAATTGATGTTTCCATACCTTTTATCCACACTGGCCTTGACATGTAAGACATTATGTATAAAATTCCAATTCCGACAAAGCAGCCTGTTAGTCCTCCAATTAAACTGTACATTAGACTTTCCGCCAGAAGTACCAAGTCGGTCATCTTTCTGGTAGCCCCTATGCTTCTGAATGTGCCGATGACCGGAAGTCTTTCTGCTGTCAGCACCTTGAAAGATGAGTATATGATAAATACGCTCATAAGGAAGACAATAACAGTCATGAGAAGAAAGGAGGTGGTAAGAGTGGAGGATTGCTGAGCCAATTCCTCTTGCGAAATTGTTTCTGTGACAGTATGTTTGGGATATTCGTCCGAGAGCTTTTTGATAAGCTCTTCCTTCTCCGTTGGGTTTTTCATTTTAAGGTAGATTGTACCTTCTTTTCCTTTGGCGTTATATAGAGCTGAGAGATTATCCTTTGGAACAACTGCATAGAGGTTCATGCCATCATCGGAAAAGTAGCCTGAAGGATATGCAATAGCACATATGAGGTATTTGTGCAGGTTATCGTTAATCGTGAGATCAATATAATCGCCTGCGAAAAGCTTATATTTTTCGGACATGTCCTTGCCTATAATGATTTTCCTTCCGCTGAAGGGCTGAAGACCCGCATCTGCATATATTTGAGCAGGGTTCATTAGCATAAGGTCCTCATAATTTATGCCAACTAGTGAAACAGAAACAGCTTCATTTATATCAGGCTTGTATACGGCTGAACCATTAAATGCTCCGACAATATATGAAAAATGGTCTCTGTGCTTTTGGGCACCGCTGATTAAAGGCAGAGAAGGTGATTTATTATTGGAATAAATCATTATTTCGGAAGAGCCGTAATACTGCTTCATCCTGTTTATATACATTTTGCCCATTGTACCTGATATGGCTGTAGAAGCAAACATAAGCGCAGATGTAATCATAATGGAGAATACTATAAGAAATGTCCGGAATTTTTTTTCATAAATATTTTTTAATACAAATTTTAGAATGATACTAATTATACTCACCTCTTGTAATTCAAAAAAGTTAATACAAAATACTCTTTTTGTACTTAGTAGGAACCCTTTCTTATGTTTAATCAAATTCAAACTTAATTTTCTTTATACATTACGTTAAAAGTTTTGCATTGTCTGTAAGAAATAAAATAAAATTGGCTGTTAATAATTCAAAAAAATGAAATGACGGGTGAATATAGCGGAGCAAAAAAGCATATTAAGGTCAAAAATAAGAGATAAAGAAAGATAAATTAAAATTTTAATAAATTCTACTTGACACGCTGACTTACCTGTATTACAATGTTTAAGTGTCGAAAATTTGGTTCACAATTATTGAACTAAACATTAATTTTTATAAATACTAATATTTATTCCGATTTTGAACAGGGAGGTAGGAAATTTCATGAAGACTTATATGGCTAAGCCCCAAGAAGTTAAAAGAAAGTGGTATGTTGTTGATGCCGAAGGTAAACCACTTGGAAGGCTGGCAAGCGAGATTGCAAAGATTTTAAGAGGAAAGAACAAGCCTGATTTTACTCCACATGTTGATACAGGTGACCATGTTATTGTCTTAAACGCAGAAAAAGTTGTGTTAACTGGTAAAAAGCTGGATCAGAAGCTTTACAGGCACCACTCACTTTACCCGGGTGGACTTAAGGAAATCAAGTACAGAGCGTTCATGGCAAGCAAGCCTGAAAAGGCAGTGGAAATAGCAGTAAAAGGTATGCTCCCGAAGAACAGCCTCGGCAGAGCAATGTTCAGGAAGCTAAATGTATATAAAGGAACAGAACATCCGCATGAGGCTCAAAAGCCTGAAAAATTGGATATTAACGTTTAATACGAAGGGAGGATATGAATAAAATGGCTAAAGTACAGTATTACGGAACCGGAAGAAGAAAGAAATCAGTTGCAAGAGTCAGACTTGTTCCAGGAGATGGAAAAGTTTTAATAAATGATAGAAGCCTTGATGAATTTTTTGGTTTGGAAACATTAAAGGTAATAGTTAAGCAGCCTTTGGTACTTACTGATACTTCCAGTAAGTTTGATGTTATATGCAAGGTTATCGGTGGTGGATTTACAGGACAGGCAGGTGCCATTAGACACGGAATTTCAAGAGCCCTTTTACAGGCAGATGAAGAATTAAGACCTGCATTGAAAAAAGCCGGATTCCTGACAAGGGACCCTAGGATGAAGGAAAGAAAGAAATACGGTCT
>JAAZCB010000142.1 GCA_012513545.1 Clostridiaceae bacterium | reverse complement strand
GAGAAAGCTACAGGATCAAAAACCGCACTAAATTGGGTCTAATACCCTCAAATCTGTTATCTTCTGGAAAGCATAATGGGAAATAATATTCCGGTGAATGTGGGAAATATTAAACCGGTGTTGACAGCTACCTCAATGGATGATATAAACCTTTTATCTTCCCTATTTATTTGAAGAATCGGCTTTATTGGTGTTAATCCATATAGCTTTGAACTACTAACGCCTTTTAGGCTTTTAAAACAATCTTTAGGATTTATGTTTTTTAAATTTATTTTATCAAATTTATCCTTCGCTGTACTTAATGACAAGATACAAGCTTTCTCAATATTACCAGTTGCTGGATTGATAAATTCAACCCAACCGTTAAACACAATTGTTGATATAACATTTATTAAATCGGTTTTAAACAACTCATGAATTGTTCTTAAGGAAATGTTATATAATGTGGTATCATACATTTCATTTAATTGGTTTTCAGTAAGGTGACTTTCTTTCAGTTCGTTATTTGTAACAAGATATTTCATTTCCTTTAATGTCGGAAAATCATCTTTATTCGGAAGTAAATAATTAACTATTAATACTCCATTACAAATATTAAAATCAATTTCAAAGTTTTTAACAAAATTTATTGGGTATTGAGAATTCTTCAATACTTGTTCACAATTTCCAATTATTGCTGGTACTTCTTTTTGAAAGTATCCTTTTTTAATGTTATCAATATTTTGATTGTGTTCAGTTTGTTTTCTAATAAATTCAGCCTCTTCAGTTTCCCATTGATTTAACTCTTTTTTAAATATGCTTTCTCTCAAATCTTGTTCTTTTCTCCATCTTTTATGATCTGAATCAAAATCATATTTCTTTTCGCTAATTTTATTTTCTTTCCATGCTGTTATAATATGGTCAAATAGATTTAATTTTGGTTGATACTCAATGTCTTCCTCCATCGGTTCCTTATATAATTTATCTTTTAGTCTTAGAGGTTTCTTGTCTTCAGAGTAAATAATAAAAGGTTGTTTTTCAAATTCCTTTACCTCGAATTTTCTATTATCTTTTAATGAATCCCAATCCAAGTTTGCAGCATTATTAACATCTAGTGCTCGATGTAATATTTTATCAATTTCTGAAAATGTTCTATTAGCATTATTTGTAATTCTTTCAGCAGTTTCTTTATTTTCTTTTTTTTCTTTTATTATGCTCCACTTCTCATCCCACTTGTCAGCAAGTGATTGAATCTTATGTGCTAAAACATCTATGTCAGATGCTGATAAGTATTTATGTTCATTTAAACCTTTATGCCACATTTCAATTTGATATCCAGACACTCTCCCTGTGCTTGTTATTTTTTCAGATAATTCACCTAATGTGACATTTACTGGATCTACTTTTAAATGTATAGTGGATTTAGAAGCAAACATTTATAATCCTTCTTTTTTCTTTTACCTTTTTTTGTGGGGTAGAACAGAACGTTTGATTGTTTTATAATACCATATTATGTAGATGTTTATCAAATTGCATTAATCAGTCATTTTTTTATGCGCCCCTCTTGTTATATCTTTTTTAGAGTGTTTGCCCATGCAATGTTTTACAACGGTCCGGCCAACAGGCCGAAGATTTACAACTATAATATTTTAATCTACCATAGATCAACTTTGTAAATTTTTGGCCTTGGCCTGTTGTACGCTGGCTTGCGCCAACTCCTATTTCCCTTTTCCGCATGGTTCTTAAGCAGGACGCGCTCAGATTTTCCGGCCGGGAAAGATTTCACCATATGTTCATTTTATATATACTTTGACTTGGTTAGCACGCAAATCTATGTCGTTAATTATCACAATCTGGGGAAAATGGTTTGAGAGTTTTTTGCAAATGCGACCATTGAGTTGAAAATATGAAAATTGACTTTTGCTTTTAAATTTATTCATTCTTTTTACCGGCTTGGTATTTACAGGATTATCAGGGCTTGATCCAAAACTAAAAGGGCCAAATGGTGTTAATCTGTCAGGTATATAAATCGCATCTGTTACAGGCCAAATATTAGGAAACTGCGATGATGGTGTTGAAATAAAAATAAAAGTAACCTTTTCCCAATCGTCATTATCAACATAATACATGGAAGTAAATAGAGTATCGCCATTCCTTTTCCATGAAATCGGAGTTTCTAATGCTTGTGTTGTAATTACATCATTTGAAACCACAAATGAATGGTTCAAGTTATAAATTCGATTCTGGTTAAATGTAAATGCTTTGCATGTATCTGAATCCACTATCATCATATACTCTATTGTGTCCAGATACATAGTACCAGAGTATGGCTCATTATTATATACACCTTCCTCTGTGAATCCAATATTTAACCAGTTACCACAAATGTCATTTGCAGCAGAAATGTATGAAGATATTAAACAAATTAGATAAAGTGAATTTCTAAATATCATTAGTCTCTCCTTTTCCTAAATTCCCTTTTCTTCTCCGCCAGCTATGACGGCTGGCTCCCCATGCTCTTATGGTTTTTTTTCCGTTGGCGCGGGCTGGCGTACAACGGGTTGGCGCATGGCGAAGTGCCCGCCTATAATAATGCTGAAATACTGTTCAGTCAAGCGAGGCTTTGGGAGCTTGATGGAACGGTATTTCAGCCTACCCCTAGTCCAAGCGGGCATTTGGGTGGAGGGCTGCTTTGAGCCCGGAACCGCCATGCGTTTGTTGTTTGTCTGTTGGCAGCCAGCCCCCCTCTTCGTCTTCGTGTATTCATTCTTCGCGCGGCAATCTTGTCTGAAAAAAATGATGTGTCAATACAAATTTGACACTTTGTCTTATTAATTAGTTCATTCTTTCTCAATTTCAAATAATGCGGCATCAATAATCCACTCAGGGTCTTTATAGCTGCTATATCTCTTTTCATTAATAAAAAAGGTTGGTGTAAGCTCTACTCCATTCCCGGAACCTTGATTTCTTGCATCTTTTAATAATTTATCGAATTCCGGTTTCTTTAAAAGATTCCTCATTTCTTTCTCTGCAATGCCTGCATCTTTAGTCATTTTTATAATATCTTCTTCTTTGTATCTGACCTTATTTTCTCTCATTGCCTGAAATAATTCCCAAAATTTGCCTTTAGAATTTGCGGCGAATAAAGCGATATCGCCTATTCCTGTTCCAAAGGGTATAGCCATAAGTTTCACTTTACCTGACAAAGAGCCAACTGTCACGCTGTCATATAGTTCGCCAACGATGTGTTTGCATATATTGCAGGAAGATGATACATAGGCGACAATCCGAACAGGTGCTGCAGGCGAACCGGCCCAGGTTAAGTTGGATGTGTCAATCACATGCTTTGCGGTGGTAAAATATCCGTCGTACCTTTTTCCGAGTTGTTCCAATACTTTTGAGCGGTCATTTTCGTGCTGTACAAGCCAGAGTGAAAAATTATACAAGCGTAACGCAATTGGGCATGCTCCTTTCTTATTAAGACAGGTTTTCAGCGATGCCCCGCAACAGTGCTCTATTTTAAATGTCGAGATGACAGAATCAAGAATGGCGGATTTTTGTGCATTCAGACTGTCATCAGCCGCAAACAGCGGAAGGACTGAAAATAAAAGAAACAACCATAAAAATTTCGATGAGCACCTATACATATTCCGTTCCTTTCACATTGAAATACCAAGAAAAACCGCCAGCCCGATAAGCACAATACCGAGAAGAATTTTCAGTATTGGAAGATGTTTCTGGGTCGCAGAAGACAACGACTTCCATGTAAGCCCCCAATATGCCATAAGCATGACTATTAAAAGAGGGAGAACAAATAAAAAATTATACAGTATCAAATAGAGCCACCCCTGCAATCTTAGGCCGCCATGCCGGGTCATTAGAACAATGGTTGGCAGATATACCTGACCGGTACAAACAGCTTCAAGCAGAGTTACGAGGAATCCGGTGACTATTGCGCCAATTACCAGTCTGCTGCCGGTGAGGTTTTCCGAAACGACTTTATGAATTCGCAATTTAACGGCCTTGGGCAACTGTAATTTGATGGAAGCAGATTTGCGGGAAATCGCATATGCGGCGGCATCATAAAAACTTACCAGGCCCACTCCACCGGCAATCAGAACAGCAGACCATTTAATACCCTTGGAGAGCCATCTATATGAATCGAGCACTGTAAGTATTTTAAATGCCCCAAGGCCAAGAAGTAAATAGGTGAAAAAAACAGATAAAGTAAAACAGAGGCCGATAGCGAGTATTTCAGACCTTTTCCTTTTTTGTGTTGCAAGAAATGAGATAAGGAAAATCATAGTCGCAATGGCACACGGGTTTATTCCGTCGACAAGACCTGCCGCAAGAATACCAATAAATGAAAACTGCTGAAAACGCTCGCGTAAGGCTTCCGCACTTGATTTTGATGCTTCAAAATTGAACTTGTAATGCCATTTCGAGGGCGATGCAAGATATTTCACAATTAAGGCAGCGCCATCTTTCTTTATTATTTCACCGCCGGCAAGAAGTGTATCAGGGAAATACAATTGAATCGGTAGAGATTCTTTTACATTATATGCTTTTTCCATCGCATCCAATAGTTGATAGCCCTTTTCGTCATCTATATCATGAATGCGAATATCAAGGACATCGGCATATTGAATAGAAAGCGGTTTCAATATTTCCGTACGTATTTGGTGGCACTCACCACAAGTTGATGAGCCAAAGAAGTGAATGATAAGTTTATTTTCGTCTCCAATATTCTGCTGAGGATAATTATCATTTGCTTGAATACAGCTTATAAGAAGGGTAATTATTATTGGAAAAAAAATGGCTGAACCAGTATACCTACCTCTATTTAAATTCATAGATTCCTTTTTCCTTTCATCTTATTGCTTTTTTGCCGCGCATCTTCAAATTTCGTCTTTTCTTTCTTGGGGGGCTGGCTGCCAATTGCAAACAACGGGCCCGGCAACGCACGACGTTTTGCGACTATAATATTCTTGCTACCTTATATCAACTTCGCAAAATGTTGTGCTTGCCGTGTTAGGCGATGTTCCCCGACGGTTCTTCTTCTTTCTGCGCGCCCTCTTATGGTTTGCATTCCTTGAGAATTTCTTTGTTCAACTCAATCCATTCTGAAATCATAGGTTCACAAATATTTTCAGCCCTTGAGACTTCAATCCACATCTGTTTAATATCCGCATCCCAAGATTCAAAGCCAATATTATAAGGGAGATTTTTGATAGAATTCTCTGATAGTTGCTCGTCAACATTTTTGAGCATAAAAAAAGGAGTGAACATAAAAAAGTTATACCAGGCTTCACAAAAGAAGGCATAACCTGCGTTATAATTCTTCTTCCTTTCTATCATTCTTTCTACCTTATCAATCAACTGTTTCTCATTGATCGTTGTGGTTAACTCCTGCAGAGCATGGCTGGCATCGAAAATGCCCATTTTCAATTTCTTTAATCGCGTTACTATATTACCATGGTCTGCAATTAACACTCTCATTCTTGTAAACAGTCTTTTATATACATGTAATAGATGTTTATTACTAGAGGCATTCAAATCAAAACGCATCAATTGTAATGCTTTTGAGTACCACATTGTTTTCCCAATTATCTGACTGATTCTTTTGAATTCATCTAACATTGTAGAGTTTGATGGGCACCCTTTGTACTTATAAATAAGCAAATTTATAGCATCAATTAAACACCATTCTAATGGCAATATCGATAAAAAGAGTCGTCGGTGCGATTTAAAATATTCGATATCTTTCTCTTTTCCATATATTAATTTGCTAACTCTTTGGTATTCAGCAGAATAGCTTTGTCTCGAATAATATTTCTTTATTGCCGCCTGCCATTCTTCCAAAATGCATGGATTATTAACGTATATCGGGACTGAATGCGTTAAGTATCTGACATTCTCACCGGCAGTTGCATTCTCTCTCCAATTTCTGATTGAAGTAATTTGTAGATCTACAGGTACTGTTTCAAAAATACGTTTTTGAAGTGGTTTAGAAGAGCCAGTGACAATTACATCAATGTCAATATCGCTACCTTTGCCTGAACACCCGACAATTGACGAGCCAGTTAGGAAAATGGCTTGCGATTTTATTTCTTTTTTAATTTCGGCCACATAGGATAATGCAACATCTCTTAATTTTTTCGCATGTTGATTTGCATTAAATTCAAGGCCATTCATTTTCAAGAATTCAAGGCCTTCATTAAAAATTTTCTTTGCTTGTTCTGTCTTCATGTCTTTGCCTTTTGTCTTAGGGCGCGCTCTTATCTTTTGTCTTTAGAACCGGCGGGGTATTTCGCCTAACGGGTTGGCGG
>JAAZCB010000141.1 GCA_012513545.1 Clostridiaceae bacterium | reverse complement strand
CCAATAATATGAACACAGCACAATTGACAGGGTACTATAATCCATATGCCGGTACACAGATAAGCCCTGAAGTATCACAATATGCTGGGGATTATCAAGCAGAAATAAACAGAAGAAGAGCAACACCTGACACCTCAGACGATGCGTTAATCCCTCAACTTGAAGCAGCAAGAGCAAATAAAATATTGTCAAGCCCAGACCTTACAGCAAAATATGGAGATCAATACAAAACAGTAGCACAACAGCAAAGAGACTTAGAAAGTCAACTTGCCATGATGGAGGCAGAAGCAGCAAGAGACCCGAACAATCCAGATAATATTATGAAACGTCTTGAACTTCAGAAGCTTCAGCAAGAAGTTGAAATGTTAGGTTACTATGGACCACAGGAACAGGCATTAAAACTACAGGAGATTAAAAGTAGAATAGCTGAAAATGCTGCAAGCGCAGGAGCTTCAAACGCATTGGCAAAACAAAGGCTATCTGAAACAGGGAAGAATGCTTCAGGATATACATTGAAAGACTATATTGATATAGGACTAGATATGAAAAACAAAGGCAACAACAATGCAATCAGAAATGAATACGGAGATATAATAGGGAATGAATATAAGCCTGTTTATGACGATGATTATATCTATGATTGGATTGTTGATCTTGCAGCACAAGATATGATTACTGAAAGAGAAGCCGAGGAATTAGCTGCCACATTAAAAGTTACAAAAACACCGAACAAAAATGCTCCACAGATAAAAAGAAGTACATTATTCGATTAAGAAGGTGATTAAATGAGCCTTTCAGAAGATATAAAGAAACGCAAAGCTAATAGTTTATTATCAAAAGATATTCAAAAAAGAAAAGCTGAATTAAATCAACCTATCAAAGAAGCGGGTAAAGGAATTGTGTTGAAGGTAGAACCAAAGTCAAAACCTGTCCCTATACCTGAAATATTTAAAAGTCCTGCACTGGGAAACGTTAAAAATATACCATACCCTAACACAACATTAGAGAGTAAACCTTTGGACTCACGCACTAAGTTTACCAATGAATTATTAGAAGATTATGAAAAGACTTTTAACCAGCCTGTCAATCAGGCATTGTTAGGATTTACTAATAGTGCAACATTGGGGCTTCAAGATAAAGCAATGGAACTTGCAGCAAATGCAGGAGACAAACTAAAAGAAAGGATTACAGGTAAACCTTCAGTTACAGGGTTTTTGACTAATAAGGCATACCAAGAAGGTCAAGCAAATACTCAAGGAGCTAGAACAATAGGTAACTTAGCTGGATATGTTGTACCTTCTACGGTATCAGCAAAAGCCTTAAAACCAGTTACAGCAGTAGCAACAAAAAATATAGCAAGTCCAATAATGAAGAATGTTGTAGAAGGTGCTATTGTTGGGGCCCCTTTGGATGCCATTCAAACATTGGTAGAGACAGGAGATGTCCGTAAAGTCCCCAAAGCTATGTTAGAAGGTGCAGGGATAGGAGCGGGAATAGACGTATTACTTGGAGCATTGGGACCTGCAGGTAAAGCAATTAAAAAACATCTTATAGGTGAAGCACTTGACAACATCGATATGAAAGCCTTGAAAGATTTACCGGTCGAAACCAAAGCACAAGTTGTAAAGGAGCTTCCGGCAGCAAGAGATATATTAATGTTGCCTGAGAGTACATCAATACAGATGCCACCTGCTAAACCTATACCGGCACCATTGAAACCTAAAGCTGATTTTTACGGTACATCAGGGGGGAGTGTAGTAAGAAATATTAATGAGTTGAGCACCCCACCTAAACAGCCTTTAGCATTGCCGGAAGGAATACCACAGAAGATTAATGTAGGTCAAGAAATGATTGACCGTACAAGAAGGGTTGTTAATTTACCTGATTATAATAATGCGCAGAGAGTTGAAGCACCTTTTCAAACAGCAAAAGGCGAACTCAAAAAGAAACAACTACCTCCAACAGTAAATAAACTAAGTGATAAACTAAAGCAACAACAGGCTAAAATTGATTTACTTAAACAAGGTGAGTATACAGGAACCGGGCAGAAATATGATTTTGTAAGACAGCCTGAACCATACAAACCGGAACCATCTATATACGACAGAGCAAAAGGCACAAGGGAATTTCCTTTCCGGGAAGTAAGAGGAAAGACCCCTGAAATTCAAAATGCTAAACTTGAACCAAAAGCTGATGTTCCAAAGAAACCTACTCCAATAGATACGGAGATAGAAAAATTAACACGCTCAAAGAAAATGTTGCAATTCCAAAATGATTTAATGACAGGGACCAAGAACAAAACTAACAATTCTAAATTCATACAGGACATTGATAAGCAAATTGCAGACTTACAATCTAAAAAATCAAGTATACCAGATGATGTAATAGAATTAAAAAGCTATGTTAAATCATTGGAAGAGCAACAGAAAAAAGGAATTAAAATTGACCTTCAACTTTTTGCTGAAGCAAAAGAAAAACTCCAACGGCTAGAAAGAGGATTTTCCAAAAACATTAGAACAGATTCATATATGAATGACGATTTAAGAAAGTCCTTTGAAGAAAAGCCATTGTCATATGAAAGGCTTAGTAACAAAGAAACGTTGCAAAAAGCAGAAGCTATATATGCAAAAGGATTTAATACGGCTTTAAGTGAATGGGATAGGAACCTGAATAACTTTAGGCCAGAAGATGTTCCATTGGCAAAGATGTTATCTAATCAGGCAATTAAAGAAGGTAACATTGACTTAGGGAGAAGAATTATATCAGACATGGCCGAAAAACTAACCAAGGCTGGACAGTTTTCTCAAGCAGCAAACATATTGAGACAGGCAGACCCAGAAGCAACGGCAATCTTTATACAGAATAACCTTGACAAATTAAACAGGGATGGAGCAAAGCGTTTCGGCGACAAGTGGAAGAACATTGATTTGACAGATGATGAAATCAAAATACTTAATGACATGGTAAACAAAAGTGAATTCGAAAGAGATAAAGTTCTCGAAGATATTTTTAACCGTATCTCAAAAAGAATTCCGGTTACGAATATGGAAAAGTTTGATGCTTGGAGAAGGATGGCCATGTTGTTTAATCCGAAAACCCATGCTCGAAACATCGGCGGTAACGTTTTGATGTTAGGATTGCGTAAGTATTCGGATGCTATTGGGGCAATGGTAGAAAAGGCAGCAGAAAAAGCAAAGATAATTAAGCCTGGGGGAAGAACTAAGTCTGTATTCTGGAAAAGAAATAAATCTCTTATTCCTATAGTTGAAAAGGCATGGAAAGATAACCAAAAAGATTTACTTAATATTGGCCGATGGGATATAGAAAACTTAAGATTGTTGAATTATGAAAAGCCCATATTCAAAACGAAATGGCTTGAAGCATTAAATCAATTTTCAAAAAACACATTGAATTGGGAAGATGCTATATTTTTTCAGAATGCCTATAAGGATTCATTAGGCCAGTATATGAATGCCAACAAATTAGGGAAGGTAACAGAACAAGCCCATCAATATGCTAAACGTAGAGCAATGGAAGCAACATTCAAACAAACCAATATGGTTGCTTCTTTTATCAACAGGGCTAAAGCAAAAGGTGGAGTTGTAGGCAAACTTACAGAAGCAGCAATTCCATTCAGTAAAACCCCGGCCAACATAGTAAGCAGTTCAATTGATTATTCACCTGTTGGATTATTGAAATTGATTTATAGCAAAAATAAAGCCCCGGCAGAAGTGATTGAAACTTTATCAAAAGGCATGGCCGGGACATCTATTGCAGGGTTAGGCTTCTTGCTTGCTTCTTTAGGTTGGGCGAGAAGTGAAAAGAGTACAAGTAAAAATGCCGAAGCAATATTAAACCAGATGGGCGAGCAACCAAATTCTATTATTACACCTATAGGTAGCTATACATTTGATTGGGCGCAACCATTCGCTGTACCTTTTGCAATGGGAATGGTTATGTATGAAAGTGTTGCTAAAAAGGATAATGTTGATATTGAAGGGATAACCGAAGCAGTAGCAGCAGGGGGCGATACCATATTTAATATGTCTATGCTGCAAAACATAAAAGATTTGTTTGGTGGAAGTTACGGCAGTCCAACAGAAAAAATAATGGGTTTACCTGTAGCATATTTTGAACAGGCATTCCCTACACTGTTCGGTCAGGCAACAAGGAGCATTGACCCGGTAAGAAGAAGCACATATGACCCGAATCCGGTTAAGAAATTCGGTAAAGAAATCCTTGCCAAAACTCCTTTTGCTTCGAAACTTCTTGAGCCTAAACTTGATGTATTTGGGAAAGAGCAAAAGCAAAATAGCCCATTGGAACAATTCTTTAGTCCGGGTTATAGCAAAGGCAAGTCAGATGATGAAGTAACAAAAGAAATAGCAAGGCTTTATAAATCGACAAATGAAACGGATATACTACCGAAAGTTGCACCATATAAACTTACTTCTAGTGGTAAAACAATACAATTAACCCCTAAAGAAGTAACCGAATTTCAGCGTACCATGGGCGAAGAAAACTATAATAAGATACTGCTATTGATTAATTCACCGAAGTATAAAAAGGCATCGGATGATGAAAAAAGTAAAATGTTAAGTAAAATTGTCAGGGATAACTACGACAAGGCTAAAAAGGAACTGTTGAAGAACAAAAAACAACTTGACAATTGAATCCAAAATTTTATATTATAACAAGGCCGGGATAGTGATTGCAACACGACAAGCACTCTGCCCGAGTGTTTCCCGGCATTAATCAGGGCAGACCCCAATTGGGCAATGGGGATGTTGATACGTTAATACATCCTCACAGAGAGAGCTACAGAAATGTAGTTCTCTTTTTATTTTCTACAAGAAAGGATGTGTTAATGGTGATGGTTACATAGATATAACAGCCTTTAACGACATTTTAAGAAAGGCTGGTGATTAGTGTATGGATGAATCTACAGTAATAGAGGTTATTAAAGTGTTGGATTTACTTATAACCAAAGCAGACGAGATTAACAAAAGGATTGTAACTGCAATAGTAATAATAACCGCATTATTCTGCATAACCCTTTCGGTTATAGCAGGATTTTATTTTTTAGGTTACACAGATTATCAGGAAGGAAGTGCTACAAATGAGTATATGGAGTGTCGTGAAAAAGATACTATTCAAACCACCGAAGCCCCCGAAACCACCGAAACCGCCAAAGTAAAGGGGGATTAATAATGAGTGATGGGCTTGAAAAAGTAGTTGAAGCTTTACAGCGTGATGTAAAGGAATTATGGACCCGGGTTAATGAGCTTGAGAAGACATCAAGCACAACTTGTTTAACTCTCAAGAATATTGAAAAAGCCTTAGACCAACTCATGGCAAAGGTTGATTTATTAGCAGCAGGCCCCGGAAACAGATGGAACGAATTAGTAAGAGGTTTTATTATTGCAGTACTCGGCTTAGTTGCCGGGTACTTTTTTAATAAGCTTATAGGAAAGTAGGTGATATAGTTGAAAGATAATATAGGATTAGTAGAACATGCCCAAAAAGCCTTAAATGAAAAATGGGGTTATGTATGGGGTAGCTTCGGCAACAAGTTAACAGAACAATTCCTGCAGGATAAAATGAGACAATACCCTAAGGGTGTAGGAGATAAAGAAGCCACCATTCGCAGTAAGTGGATGAATAGAATGGTTACTGACTGTGTGGGACTTATTAAAAGTTACATATGGTGGGACGGTGAAAAAGCTGTATATAACCCCAATAATGACAAATCAGCAAATGGGATGTATGAAGCTGCAAAAGAAAAAGGACCGATCAAAACTATTCCCGAAATACCTGGACTATGTGTATGGAAGTCTGGACACATAGGGGTATATATCGGTAACGGAAAAGTAATAGAATCCAGAGGTACAGCAATAGGTGTTATTCAGTCTAATTTAAGGGATTATCCTTGGATTGAATGGCTTAAATGTCCGTTCATTTCTTATGAACCGGAACCACCAAAACCTCATTGGGGCGAAGAACCTTATACATTTTTGCGTAATTCCGGTATTGTTATCCATGAAAAACGCTTCGAGGATAGCATAAAAAGAGCTGAGAATTTCGCAATAATGGCACAACAACAGGCTATGATTAATGACCTTAAAGGTCAAATAAATATGTTAAAAGAGAGGATGAATAGTATATGAGTGAAACTATGATAGCTGAATTAATCCAGACAGCAGTAACATTGATAGTAATACCTTTTATTATCGTACCGGCATTAAACTATGTAAAGGCTAGAATTGCAAATGATAACTTTAAAAAGTACTTCGACATAATGGATGATGCTGTAATAACTGCAGTTAAATCAGTATCACAAACATATGTTGATGCACTCAAAAAAGAAGGAACCTTTGGGGCAGAAGAAAAGGAAGAAGCTTTCATGATTGCCAGAACAAAAGTCATTTCTACTATGGGTGACTCAGCAATTACAGCTATACAACAGATTAAGGGTGATAAATGGGATGAATACTTGAGGGATAAAATTGAAGCTGCAATAAAAAGATAGCAACAAAAAAGAAGGTCACACCTGTATAACCTTCTTTTTCTTGTCAGGGTAAAAACACTATGAAACTATATATATTATAACAGATATATGTATAATGTTCAACACCATTCAACCTTTGTTCTATCAGAAAATATATTTTTCATGTCATACATTTTTGCACAGTCTTTTCTACCTGTATAACCAAATATTATATTATCATCACAATCCTTAATTAATTCATATATCTCTTTTGCTTGTTTTCTATCTATCTTTCCGGTACAATCACTCTGATATAAAAAATTAGCAACTTCAGCAGTTATAACATTCGAATTAACAAACTCAATCGTTTTAGCATCATATTTTTCAAAATACTCTTTTCTCTTTTCTCCCCCAAGCATAATTACATCGATACTAGCAAGCTCCTTATAATGATCTGCAAATTCATTATTTACTTTGTCAGCAACAACTTGCCTAAATCTGTTAAATCCACTATATCCCATATCGCAACTGTATCTTTTTGAGCTTATTGTTACTCCCATACCTTCTATTCCTCCTCCAACATAAAATCTACTATAGCATTCCATAGAGCATCACATAATTCAGGTTCTTCACAATTCCACATTTCTCCCGTTTCTTGATCTATTATTTTATCAATAACAACATAATACTTCCCACTTGTTATTCCGAGACTTGATAAGTTTTTGCCTAATATTTCTATCATTTGACCTATGGAGAACAGAGGAAAACAGAAACTTTTATATAACGAACGTTCATTTCCTATGCCAATAAACCCATCCTCATAATTAAAGCAAATGTATTCTCCGTTATGGCAATACCAATTATTACCATCTGAATAATAAAACACATCTCCCGGCACAGGCTGCCACAATTCCCTCAACTTCTCTTTCTGTATATCTGTAAGCTTGTTTATATCCTCTATTGATATATTTTGTTTCATATATATTATTCCTCCTTCAACAGTTTGAATTTTTTACATCTATCCTTTTCTATATCTATTTCTTTCATGTCTAATCCACAATTACCCAAATTACCATTTAAAAACGGACAACAGTATTTACAATTCTTACAAGTATATTTTTGCTTCATTTTTTATCACCTCATACTAATCTAAATTTTTGTAGTTAAAATAACATGGGCATACTATAACACGATCTCTTTCCTCTTCACATTCGGAACAAGAATGAAATTCACATTTGCCTATGTTTAAACAATTGTTACATTTGCACCTTTCACATTCTTTGTATTTTTTCATTTCAATCACCTTCCTTATATTTTAAATACAAATAATCCCCTTGTCATAAAGAGAACTATATACGGCTTTTATAATTTCCTCATCATATTCCCTTGGAGATTCTTCTATATTTCTAAGCAATGTTAACATATCTCCTGTAGAATATTTCCTTAGTTTGTCTATTTTATCTTTGTTCGATAAGTCTTTAAATCTTGAAAAGAATAAATCAAAATCACAACCAAATGTCATTTTTCAATCACCTTCCTTATATTGATATATCTATGATAACACAAATTGTAAATAGTGTCTAGTATATACTTGCAATTACTATAAAATTATTATATAATATTCTTGGAGGTGGTTGTAGTGAAATATCCAATGAAATCAAAAAAAGAAAAACCTAAATTTGAATACATAGTAAGATTTAATGATAGCTTAGATTACTATTTGTTTGAAGATTTTAACAAAGCATTAAAAAAAGCAATGACTTTATCAGTTAAAGGAAAAATCATATTATTATATGAAATATTTTTTAATTCAACGACAAGAGAGTTTTTTGGGAAAAATACTTTTGTCGTTTATGATAAAGAAGTTATTTATGATAAGCATGCGAATCCTGATTTACATATATCATTTTATGTGAATGCTGGAGAATGGTTAAACCCAAAAGAAGAATGGTTAATCAAGGAGGATATTTAATGAGAGATAGGACTAAGCAAAGGAATTTTGATTTTACCTGCTACCCTAAGACAATAGAAATACTAGATAATTTACCTAAAAGGAACAGGGTGCAATATGTATCTGAAGCAATAGAAGAAAAATATGATAGAGAATATAACGGTATAGACTTACTAAAGAAGATTATAGAATTAGAGCAGCGTATTAAAGTATTAGAGGAAAGGAGTGGTATATAGTGAAAGATATAAACACTATGACAGAAGAAGAAATAAATATTGAGATAGCAAAGTTTATGGGGTTTATAATTCAACATTGCGAACATGACAATTCATTTTTTAGTGGGCCTATTGCTTATTATAGTAATGGCGTGCCACATCCTCATGGAAGGCCTTTGTATACTAAAGACCTTAATCTAGTATATGAAGTAGAAGAAAAGCTGTATAAATATCTTGATGAATCGATTAATAAAAGCAGGGGGAATTATTTAATCAAGCTTGAATCATTAATGAAATATGGATTCCCGTTAACAGATATTATTCACGCATCAGCACTAAATCGTTGTAAAGCTATTATATTAACTATAAAGGAGAGTGAAAAAGAATGAATGAAAAAGGATGTAAAAGCTGTAATAATGATGAATGGTTTTTTAATCGTTGGTGTTGGATAGATGATAAAGGCGATACTTGTCATATCCAAATAAAATATTGTCCTTTGTGTGGCAGATTATTAAAGGAGAGTGAAGAGAATGAATGAAGGCATAGCAATTAGCGGAACATTAAAAATACCAAAACAAGAATTTTGGAATACATCAATGAAGGACATTATAAAAAATCATGGATTAGATGCTGGATGGTTACATATAGAAAATGTTAAAAATATAAGTATGACACAAGAATATGTTTGTATAGAATTTAAGTGATAGTGCTGTCAAAATGCTCAATAGCAGTAGCCATTGAGCGAATTTACAACACAACATCAATATCTATTCCCTCAGACGTTATATATATAACGTCTATTATTTTCTTTAGGCATAATTTTCGCTCTTCTATAGTCTCCAACTGCTCGAACTCTTCCCATATGGTCCTGGCTTTTTGCTGAAATCTTTTCTCCTTTTCTTTATCAGTATTTTGCTTTTCGGAGAGTTCTATATTTTTGATTTGTTCTAGGATCCTATTTTTTTCTTCTTGGTATTCTTCTAAAGAAAATACCCCGGCAATATAAGCCTTTTTAATTCTGTCCAGTTCTATTTCCATTTTATTCTTTTGATTAACCAATATATCTTCCACAGAGTTCCTTTCTATTATATTTACATTCATGGCTTTAACACTTTTGACCATATGTTTTATTTCTTTTAGCAAGTGTTCTTCAAGTAATTTAGTAGAATAACATTTCCTATGTTGGCATCGATTAGGATTATCAGTGTGACTTGCATTATTGCAGACATAATAATAAGAACTATTAGTTCTCTTTGATGTGCTTTTAAGGTTGGAATGTATCTTCATAACTTTTTTACATATTCCGCAGCGTAGCAGTCCGAGAAATAGGAACTTATTATAATTTGCCCCCCGGTATTCACGTTTCCAAGTGCGGTCCTTTATGTTCTGTTGGGCAAGATAAAATTCTTCTTCTGAGATTATAGGATCATGTTTCCCTTGATAGATTTCTCCATCATAATATATTTTGCCTATGTATTTGACATTGTGAAGTATTCTTGACACTGTAAAGTGCGCCCACGTTCCATTGACGGCAGTAAGTATTCCATGCTCATTTAATATAGCTGCAATCTTAGTACTCCCTTTCCCTTCTTTATTGTACATTTCAAATATCCATCGTACTATTTTCGCCTGCTCTTCGTTTATCTTTGGTATACCTGTTTCCCGGTCCGTATAATATCCATACGGTACAGAACCATTATGATAGCCTTGTTTTGCCCTTTCAATATGCCCTTTTTTAGATTCCAAGGCCAGGTTACGGATATAATATTCTGCCATAAGATCATGGAGTCCGGATACAAAAAAGCCCATTGGACTATCTTCAATCGGCTCAGTGGCAGATATTACATTTATATTTGTTTTCCGAAGTTGATTCTTTATTTTCTGGGAAAGCTCAACCTTCCTGGCGAATCTATCGAATTTATGCACCAAGATGATATTAAACAGCTTCTTCTCTGCATCCCTTAACATAGCCTGGAATTGTGGTCTATTTTCTTTCTGCCCGGATATCCCTTCATCTGAATATACTTTATATATCTCTATATTATTTCTTTGACAATAGTCTTGTAATAGCCTTAACTGAGCTGCAATACTAAATCCATCTTCTGCTTGAGATTCAGTACTTACACGTAAGTAAAGTGCTGCAATCATTTTAATATTCCTCTTTCTTTACAACATCATGTAACGTCAAGTCAATCCCACATATCACAACTATATATAGGAGTTGTATTGCTATCCCAAACAGGTTATAAACATTTGCTACTATATTAAGTATTGCTTGGATAACAGCAGCTATAATAAATGATTTAGGCTTTTTAACCTTCATTAGAATAGCTCTTGAGATTAATAAATACAAGAACAATGTCCCAAAAAAACTACCTACATATCTTGCAAATACAACGTTGTCCATACATATACCCCCCTTAAAATGTAAATATTTGTTGTAATTTTGTCTTTTATGTCAAAATTTATTCTTTTTGTGTCAAATTACATAATTTTTACTTGAATTTTGTTTGAATAAGTTATATAATTTTCTTGAAGTTAACACAAATTTAACAAAAGCAATTCTTACAGCTTTATTATTTTTTATTTTTAACCGAACATATGTTTAGCAACACCCAATATAGATAATAAATAAAGGGGAGGATATACATATGCAGGATGTCAAACAGGTTCAAACAATTCCTAGAGATAACTTTGTAAGCTTAAAATCTACCTTAATACCTTATGTGATAATAAATGGTATTAAATATATAAATGAGAATTTTAAACCAAAATAAACGGCTATTTATGCCGTTCTTTTATTTTTTTGGCTACTTCAATTAAATCCTGCAAGTCTTCCATGGTTAAATCTTTTATACTGTATTCTTTTAATATAGGTAACTCTTCAATTCCAGATTCAATTAATTCTTTCGGCCATTCGCTTTTTGGTATAAGTTTATATTCCGGATTATCCACATTTCCAACTAAATAATCTACAGATACATTAAAATATTGTGATAGTTTTTTTAATACTTCTTCATCTTTTGGAAACCTTCCAGCTTCATAAAATCCATATACTCTTTCTGATACTCCAATGTGTTTAGCAACATCTTTTTGCAAAACCTGTTTATCTTCTCTTAATTGTTTCAAACGTCTAGATAACATACAAATCCCTCCAAAGAACAATATAACACATTGTACTGTGTTTAAAAATAAAAACGAACAAAATTTACTTTAACCTATTGACAACGAACAAAACGTACTGTATTATATAAATATAGCAACGAACAAATTGAACGGTGGTGATAAAATGAATGAAGTAAAAAAGTACAGAAAATCTAATAGCTTAACACAAGGGCAATTAGCTGAACTTCTTGAAGTTTCAAAAGATTATGTTGGTATGATTGAAAGAGGTAAAAGAACCCCTGGTTTTAAATTAGCCAAAAAAATAGCAGATTGTTTTCTTGTAACAGTTGATGATTTAAATTTTTTTAATGACACATCGAACAAAACGTACGATGAAGCATCTTAAGGAGGTTTATTATGTCAGGCTTAATTACAGATATTTACGGTGTAACAGAGCAAAAAGGAAAACCAGTTGTAAGTAGTAGATATATTGCAGATATTTTCAATAAAACTCATGATAATGTTTTGAGAGACATAAGGAATCTTGATTGCAGTAAGGATTTTTCATCCCTCAATTATGAGGAGTCAAATTATAAAGTAAGAGGGAAAAAATATCCTGAAATATTAATGACCAAAGATGGATTCACTTTTTTAGTCATGGGTTATAGGGGTAAAAAAGCAGCTCAATTCAAAGAAGCATACATTCAAAGATTCAATGAAATGGAGCAATTCATCAAAGATTTATATGAAGCAAAAGCAGATTTCCCGGAATTCACATATGCAATAATGGCAGCTCATGAAGAACCAAAACATTACCACTTTGCCAATGAACTCGACATGATAAACCGGATAGTTCTGGGCATGTCAGCAAAACAGTTCAAGGAATCAAATAATTTAGGCAAAGTTAATTCAATAAGACCATACCTGACAAAAGAGCAAATCAATTCAATCAAAACATTGCAGCGTATCGACATAGGGTTGATATACAGCATTCCAGATTTTCAGCAACGTAAAACATTCTTGCAAGGTTATTTTGAACGAAGAAAACAGCTTTCAGCATAAGGGGGATATTCAAATGTCAAAGAGCAAACAAATGCCTCCTATCTCCTG
>JAAZCB010000140.1 GCA_012513545.1 Clostridiaceae bacterium | reverse complement strand
CTTTTTTTCCGTTATTATTATGCATATGGAATTTTATTTTGCTGTTTTCGCTGTTATTAAGAGAATTTTAATTTGCTTTTTATTCCGATTTTAAAGTGCTGAACTACATATAACGGATCAACTTTATTTTTCTCAAAAATACTGTATGCCAGTTGTAAAATATAAGTATCAGTAGAAATCTCACCTTTTTTAAAAGCCTGAGTAATTTTATCCTCCGCAGAAACTTTCTCTATATAAGAAAATCTATCTTTTAACTTCTTCTCCTCTTTTTCTTCTATTTTTTTATTTATCACTTTAATTGTAAAAAAAACAACTCCTATAATCACTATAGTCAATAAAAGAAACCCAAAACATCCTAAACATCCAATTTTTTTCTTTCTGGTTGTAAGATTAGAAGTATAATCGCTTTTTAAATCGTTAGTATTTTGATTATCCATAATAATCTCCATTCCACCGCTGTCGCTGGCGGCACGAATAGTCATGAAAAAATGGTGCGCGACTTCACCTCGTGTTATCATCCTCCGAACATATTAATAGGTATATCTTTTGGGTCAGCAATTTGTCTTACCTAAGTCATGGTATTGTGGTCAGTGTAACAAATAGTAACCTCACATAAAGAAATACCCAATAAATATATTCGGATATTCTTTGCAAAACTATTAGTATTAAATTGTCAAAATAAAATAGGGTTATTGACAAATTTAAGTATATGTAGTAGCATAAAACATATCGGATAACTTGGTATTAGCGAGGTGTAACTAATGAAAATTTCTACAAAAGGCAGATATGGTTTGAGAGCTATTATAGATCTGGCAATCAATTCAGCAGGAGATCATGTAGCCCTTTACAGCATAGCACAAAGGCAGGGCATATCTGAAAATTACCTGGAGCAAATGTTTTCCACATTAAGAAAAGCTGGACTAGTAAAAAGTGTAAAAGGAGCACAAGGCGGATATACTCTTGCTGCTAAGCCCTCTGAAATGACAATTGGGACTGTCCTTAGAGTTCTGGAAGGAAATTTATCTATTATTGATGAAGAAGCAGAGGTTGGTGATAGTGATTCATTAAGCCTTCAGCGTTGTCTTAAGGAAACTTTGTGGGATAAGATTAATGAGAGCATAAATGTCGTTGTAGATTCAATTACAATTGAAGATATAGTAAATGAGTACAATAAAAGAAGTGGGAATTTACCGCTTATGTTTTATATTTAGGGATGCTTAAAATATTAGCATCTTATAAACCATAAATTATATGGGTTATAATTGGTTGACTGGAAAACTGGAGACTAAGTTGTATGAATTGGGTGGGTGCTGCAACATAGTCTTTGTTTATTTGAGGCAGAATTAACTGGGGCAAAAGCACATTGAAGCTTTTGTACGATAATAACGTGTGATTATAAGGGGTGCAGTATATGAATAACATATCATTTGTATGTGTAAAGGATGGCCATGTAAAAAGGATAACTGAGATTTACAACTACTATATAAAAAACACAACAGTCACATACCATTATTATGAGCACACGGAAGCCCAAATGAAGGAAATACTATATTCGAAGGATCCCAGATTCAATTCCTTTGCAATCATAGATGATGATAAAGGTGAAGTTATAGGATATTGCCTGATATGCAAGTTTAAAAACAGAGAGGCATATGATATATGTGGTGAAGTTACTGTATATCTTGAGAACAGCTATTTGGATAGGGGGATTGGAAAACTGGCGTTGAGTTTTCTTGAGGCGGAAGCCAGAAGGCAAAAGTTTCATGCCTTGGTAGCTTCGATTTCAAGTGACAATGAGCGTAGTATAAGGCTATTTGAAAGTGATGGGTATTGTAAATGTGCTCATTTTAAAGAGGTTGGAGTCAAGTTTGATAAAGTCTTGGATCTTTTGTATTATGAAAAGATTTTGAATTAAGACCAGGTAAAAAATTATTGACAATATGATACGTATAAAGTAAGATATATAAAAACTATAGGAATTGTAAGAATAATATATGGAAGCTGACCTGAGCTACAGGAGGCTGGACGAATGTTATAATCTTCGGATTATGCACATTTATTCGGCTTTTTTTATTGCGTAGGATGCCTTTTTATTTGGGCCATTTTCCGGAGGAAAATCCGGCAAAAAGCGAGGGACAGAGATGTCCCGGAGATTTTAATCTTTGTTCTTGGTAAGGGAGGGATACATTTGTCAAATCAAATAACACTTGGTCAAAATAAAATATTGGAAGAAAAAACAAAAAATCATCCCTGCTATAGTGGCGGATGCCAAAATGCCAGGATTCATCTTCCTGTTGCTCCTGCATGCAATATATCTTGCAATTACTGCAATAGAAGATTTGATTGCATAAATGAGAGCAGGCCTGGCGTAACAAGTGAAGTGTTAAAGCCTGAAGAGGCATTGGATAGATTTTTGAAGGTGAAAAGCAAATTCAATAATCTTAAGGTGGTAGGTATTGCAGGTCCTGGAGATGCTCTTGCAAATTTTGAAAATACTAAAAGAACTCTCAAGCTAATAAGAGAAAATGATCCTGATGTAACGTTCTGTCTGTCAACAAATGGTTTGATGCTGCCACATTATGCAGAAGCTTTGGCAGAGCTTGGAGTAACTCATGTTACTGTTACCATCAATACCATAGATCCTAAAATTGGTGCAAAAATATATAAGAGCATTAGTTACCAGGGTGTAAGGCTTGATGGCGAAAAGGGAGCAGACGTCCTTATAAATAATCAGCTTGCAGGGGTAAGAAGATTAATAGAATTAGGAATTATTACAAAGATAAATACCGTTATGATAAAAGGTATCAATGATAAGCATATTGAAGAAGTTGTAAAAAAGGTAAAGGATATAGGAGCTTTTATAAATAATATAATGCCGCTTATACCGGCTCCGGGAAGTGCTTTTGAGAATATGCCCCTGACTTCCAACAAGGAGCTTAATGAGTTGAGAGCTGCATGTGAGGTACACCTGAAGCAGATGTACCATTGCAGGCAATGCCGTGCGGATGCTATTGGCACTCTTGATAATGATTGTTCCATAGAATTCAGCAAAAGGGCAGAAGAGAAGACTAAGACCTTTGGTAAAGATGTTACATATACCTTTGCTATTGCAACAAAAAATGGAGTTTATATTGATGAGCATTTTGGGCATGTAAAGGAATTTCATATTTATAGATATGAAAATGGCAAGTCGAACCTTCTTGAGAAAAGGTCAGTCGAAAAGTATTGCAACGGTAAAAATGATTGTGATGATGAAAAAGGCAAATTCGAGAAAATCAGTAATGCTTTGGAGGATTGTGCTGCTGTTTTAGTTCAGAGGATAGGCTTCTTACCTCAGAAAAAGCTTGAAGAAAAAGGTATAAAGGTAGTTCAAACTATTGGTAGAATAAATGAAGAAATAATAAGAGTTGTAGAAACTTTGGAAAACAGTTCGAAAAATTTTGTTTCAAGTTTTTAAGTTTATTAGTACTCCCTCATATACTATTATATACACTTTTGAAAGATTAAGGCCTTATGAAAAAATAACTCCCGCTATAATTTTGCTGCAGCATGCCTGCTTTGCAGGGGTGTCCTTCATAAAAAGCGCAAGTTATTTTTCATTTATGCCTTAATACTTTAAAATTATAGAGATTTACTTTTTACACCTGTCAAATCCTTTATTACCTCGCCAGCTATAATAAGACCTACAACTGATGGGACAAAGGCATTACTGCCAGGTACCTGCCTTCTTTGAGTACATTTACGGGCAGTTCCCGGTGGACAGATGCAGCTTGTACGGCAGCTTATGGACATATCATCTATAGGGGTCATTGCAGGCTCTTTTGAGTAAACAACTTTGAGGCTTTTTACATTGCGGCTGCGGAGTTCTTTTCTCATGGCCTTTGCAAGTGGACAAATGGAAGTCTCATATATATCTGCCACTTCAAAAGCTGTCGGGTCAAGTTTGTTTCCGGCACCCATTGAGCTTATAATAGGCACGTTAAGCTCTTTTGCCTTCATAATCATTTCTATTTTGCCAGTGACTGTATCAATTGCATCTACGACATAATCATACTGTGAAAAGTCAAACTGCCCGGATGTATCCGGCATATAAAATGTCTTATAGGTGTTGACCTTTATATCAGGGTTGATGTCTATAAGTCTTTCCTTTGCAACATCGACTTTGTATTGGCCTATAGTCTTTCTGGTAGCATAAATTTGACGGTTGATGTTGGTCAGACAGACTTTATCGTCATCAATCAAGTCGAGTGCACCAATTCCGCTTCGTGCAAGAGCTTCAACTGTATATCCGCCGACTCCGCCAATTCCAAAAACTGCTATACGTGAATTCGCAAGCTTTTCCATTGCTTCCTTGCCAAATAATAATTCTGTTCTTGAAAACTGATTTAACATAAAAAACATCCTTCAAATTAATGATTTTTGACTCTATTAAATATATAGAAATACTTTTGAATAGTCAACGGGTTAGTTCTAATTATTTTATTGACACGTAGAGCAATAAATAATATTGGGTTGATCTTTTTCACTAAAGGGATTGACAAATAGATAAGTTAATGGTAAATTATCATAAGGAACTTTCAAAACATATATGAATACTAGGAATTATTGATTGACTGAAAAATCAGAGATCAAGCAAGTATTTAACGGTTTATGCCGTAAATGCCAGCTTGATTTTTTTTATATATGAAATTAAAACAGCTGGTTTTTCTGTGTTGTTATTATGAAAGGGGAATGTAAGGTGAAAAAGAGAGTTATTTTAGGAGCAATTGTTACAATACTTGGTTTTCTGCTGGCAGTAGGACCGTGGTATATATTCAAGGTATGCGGAAGCACTATGAAATGCTTCTGGACTGGAAGAGCTGAGTTGGGAATCGGGATATTGATTATTATACTTGGCATCCTGAATATGGCTATACCATCAATACAAGCAAGATTGGGCTTGAGTTTGG
>JAAZCB010000139.1 GCA_012513545.1 Clostridiaceae bacterium | reverse complement strand
ACTTAAATATTTATATATTATAAGCGCCCGACTATCTTACCATCCGACCATAACCTTTCAAGGTTATAAAACTCTCTGTCCTCCTCGTGGAAAATATGGACAATAACCGAACCATAGTCCATAAGAATCCATCTTGCAGTATCATACCCCTCTCTGTTGACTGACAGGTGTATGTCTTCTTCTTCGAGCTTAGCCTCAACTTCATCAGACAAAGCTTTTATATGTGTTGTAGACGTCCCGCTGCAAACTATAAAATAGTCCGCAAGAATTGTAATATCCCTTATATCAATAGTCTTTATATCCTTAGCCTTTTTGTCTTCAAGAATTTTCGATATCTTACCAACTAATGCATCCGATTCCAATAACACTTCATCCTTTCACATAAAATTCTTTTGATTTAATATTATAACACTTCACTATAGGTTTTGTGAATATCAATTTCAAATTAAACAATTTGAAAACATTTTCTATGTAGACTTCATCAATAAATAGTTTCTTGCTTTTATTGAGTCCTGGTGAATAAGATGCCCCTTTTTTATCACATAAAAAATTACACAATCAAGGGCCTTTAATAATGCCTTGTCCAGATCTTCGAAGGCAATATCCCTTACCCCTTCGACTTCGTCAAAGTCCCTTCCCGGCTCAATAAAATCAGCTATGAAAACTATTTTCTCCAGTCGGCTCATATTCTCTTTTCCCGTGGTATGACAATATATTGCACTTAAAACTTCCTCATCTGTCACCTGATACTCTTCCCTTGCAACAAATGAACCTACAGGACCGTGAAGAAGAAGTGGGTGCAAACAGCTTATGTTGTCAACAGCTATCCCATATTTTTGGCATAAGCCAGGTAACTCATGACTTTGATATCTTCTTGCACAATCATGCAGCAAGCCTGCCAGTGCTGCCTTTTCCAAATCCTGATTATATCTTTTTGCCAATGCACAGGCTGTTTCCATAACATTTAATGAATGAACATACCTCTTTGCCGGTAAACTGTTCTTAAGCTTTTCCATAATCTCTTCAATTGTCATTGGAAATTTCCCTTCTGTCCGGATAATCTTCAATTCCCGACTCCAGACTTTAAGTATAAACCCTTCTCAATAATATAACGCTCTACAGCCTCAGGTACCAAATACCTTATGGATTTTCCCTCTCTGACTTTATTTCTTATCAAGGTGGAAGAAATCTCTATTAATGGCAGACTCTTTGTATGAAATTTAGCACAATACTTAGTGCTCAGGAATTGAATCTGCCTGTTAAAGTCATCCTCTTCATATCCCGGTCTTAATGCAACAATAAATTCGCAAATCCTGAATACTTCTTCAAAGTTTCTCCAGGTCAGTAAGTCAAAAAGGACATCTGCACCTATCAGATAATACAATTGGGTGTTTGCACCGTATAACTGCTTAAGCTCTTTTAAGGTATCAACGGTGTAGGTGTATCCCTGTCTTTCTATCTCAACCCTTGAAACCTCAAACCTTGTGTTGCCTCTAACAGCCCCAAGTACCATATTATACCTGTGTTCCACATCTGAGACCTCGTCAGCTTTTTTATGCGGCGGCTTTCCGGAAGGAATAAATATGATTTTATTTAAATCAAACTCCTCCCTTATCATTTCTGCAATAATCAAATGGCCGTTATGTATTGGATTAAAAGTACCACCTAAAACTGCTATCCTTTTATCAATAACATTATTCATAATTATATCCTCTTGCTATTGAAATATTATACATTTCTTCCCTTAATCTGAGACAGGGCACCATATACAATCGCGTCATCACCAAGGACGCTTTGAGCTATTTGAGTGCCTTTTAAAACATCCGGAAAAACAAACCTCTCAACATACCTTTTAAGTAAAGGCATAATATAATCACCCAGAGATTCGGTAACTCCACCGCCTAAAACCAGCATATCAGGATTAAAAATGTTTATAAGTGAACCCGAAGCAGCCGCAAGATAATAAACCACCCTGTCCATTATTTCAAGAGCAACCGGATCCTTCTCGTCAACAGCCTTTTTCAAGGCTTTGCTTTTTACTATCGACATATCCTCTCCCATCAAATCCTTAAGTATAGTTTTCCTGCCCCTGTCTATCTGAAGCTTGATTTCCCTTGTAATAGCAATCTTTCCGGCATATGCCTCAAGGCATCCTCTCTGACCGCAGTTGCAGTAAGGACCTTCGGTATTTAAAATCATGTGTCCCAATTCTCCTGCAAGATGCCTTGGACCAGAATAAAGTCTGTTACCTAAAATTATGCCGCCTCCAATTCCAGTACCGGCAAATATACCTATAACATTTTTCCTGTTAACTGCCGCTCCATATTTCCACTCTCCCAATATCCCTACATTTGCATCATTTCCAAGGTAAAACGGAACCTTAAACTTTCCTTCGATTATGCTTTTAATATCATAATTTCTCCAGGGAAGGTTGGGCGCATAAATTATTTCACCGGTATCCTCATTTATCACCCCGGGCGCACCGGCACCAATTGCAGCTAGTTCTCCTTCAACAATCCCAGCCTCATCAATAAGCTCTCCAACAACGCTTATAATTTTTTCTTCAATCTGTTCCATGCCTTTTTCGGCTTTTGTTTTCTTCTTGATTTTTGTTATAATTTTATCATTCTCGTCAAAAACGACTCCTAATATCTTTGTTCCTCCGATGTCAAGACAGATATACTTCTTACCCATACAATCAGCTCCTAAGGCATTTATTTTACTCCTATATCTTTTCTATAATGCATATCCTTAAAACTTATCTTCGATACTCCCTTATATGCCTTTTCAATAGCTCTTTCAAGATTGCTCTCTAGTGCAGTTACACCAAGCACACGGCCCCCCTGCGTATAATATTTCCCATTTTCACATTTTGTTCCAGCATGGAAAACAACCGTGTCAGAATCACTTTGCGCAGCATCAATTCCTGTAATCTCATAACCTGTTTCATACTTTTGAGGATAACCCCCCGATGCCATAATTACACATACACAGGCATTATCGTCCCATTCAATATTAATACTGTCAAGCTTTTCGTCAATAACAGCATCAAATATCTCAAGTATATCATTTTTAAGCCTCGGCATAATAACCTGTGTTTCAGGATCACCAAACCTCGCATTATATTCAAGTACTTTAGGTCCGTCACTGGTTATAATAATCCCAAAATACAATATGCCTTTAAACTTTCTGCCTTCCTTGTTCATCGCTTCTACTGTAGGTTTGTATATCCTTTCCATACAGTAACTGTCAATTTCAGGGGTATAAATCCTGCTTGGAGAAAACGTCCCCATACCTCCGGTATTAAGTCCCTGGTCGTTGTCCAGTGCTCTTTTATGGTCCTGGGAACTTACCATGGTTCTTATAGAATTACCGTCTGTAAAGGCAAGCATTGAGACTTCCTGTCCAACCAAAAACTCTTCTACAACAATCCTGCTGCCTGCATCTCCAAAAACCCTGGAATCCATTATGCTTTTAACTGCTTCCTCAGCTTCCTCAAAATCCTGAGCAATAACTACTCCTTTTCCTAATGCGAGACCATCTGCCTTTATAACAACGGGATACTTCTGTGTCTTTAAGTAATCCAGCGCCTCTTTGCTGTTCTCAAATATTTCATAACCCGCAGTCGGTATGTTATATTTTTTCATAAGATTCTTGGCAAAAGACTTGCTTGCTTCAATAACTGCTGCATTCTTTCTTGGACCGAATGCCCTTACACCAGCCTCTTCCAAAGCATCCACCATCCCTGCTGCAAGCGGGTCATCAGGTGCTACAACCACCATGTCAATTTTGTTTTCCAGTGAAAAACGAACAACACCTTCAATGTCAATGGCTTTTATGGGCAGACATTCGGCTATTGCAGAAATTCCTCCATTCCCGGGTGCGCAGTACAGCTTCTCTACCAGATTACCTTGTGCAATTTTCCATACAAGTGCGTGTTCGCGACCGCCGCCTCCTACAACCAAAACCTTCATTATATGATTCCTCCATAAATTTTATATTCAGATTAAAAGAAATATTGCCAAAAAGCACCCGTATCAATTGAGATAATCAGGTGCTTCTCTATTTTAAAAGTGTTAATGCTTAAAGTGTCTCATTCCGCAAAACACCATTGCTATTCCATACTTGTTGCAGGCATCTATTGATTCCTGGTCATTTTTTGAGCCTCCAGGATGAATTATTGCGGTAATTCCAGCTTTTGCTGCAGCCTCCACACAATCTGGGAACGGGAAGTATGCATCGGATGCCATCACTGCTCCCTTTGTACGGTCACCGCCGTATTCAATTGCTATCTTCGCTGCCATTATCCTGTTAGTCTGTCCAGGTCCAACTCCTATTGACTGTTTTCCTTTTGCCAGCGCAATGCCGTTCGATTTAGTGTGCTTCACAACCTTCATGGCAAAAACAAGTGACTGCATTTCTTCCTCTGTCGGCTTTTTGTCTGTAACGACTCTCAGATCATCAATATTAAGAAGCTCATTATTATAGTTCTGAACCAAAAGTCCGCCTGTTACTTTTTTCATATCAAGAGTTCCGGCAGGAAGCTTGGCTGATATATTATCAAGCTTTAACAGCCTTATGTTCTTCTTCTGGGTCAGAACCCTGACAGCTTCCTCAGTAAAGGAAGGCGCAATTACTATCTCAACAAAAATCTTGTTAATTTCCTCTGCTGTTTTCTCATCTATCTCCCTGTTAGCCGCAATTATTCCTCCGTATATGGATACAGGATCGGACTCGTAAGCTCCGATATAAGCTTCATGTATATTGTCGCCACTTGCAACACCGCAGGGGTTGGCGTGCTTTACAGCCACCACTGTTGGCTCGTCAAACTCTTTTAGGAGCTCGAGTGCACCATTGGCATCATTGATATTGTTATAGGACAACTCTTTTCCATGAAGCTGAACCGAGGATGTAAGACAGCCTATATTGGCACCGACTTCCTTATAGAAAACGGCCTTCTGATGAGGATTCTCACCATATCTCATATCCTGTACCTTTTCAAAGGTAAGTGACAGCGTTTCCGGAAAGGCTTCCTCCCCTACTTTGTCACGCAGGTATTTTGCTATCAGTGTATCATAATGGCTTGTATGTTCAAATACCTTATATGCCAGCTTGAACTTTGTCTTAACCGATATCTCCTTTGAAGCTTTAAGCTCGTCCATTACAGTTTTGTAATCGGCAGGATCAACCATAACAACAACATCCTGATAGTTTTTAGCAGCAGCACGAAGCATGGTTGGACCGCCTATGTCTATGTTCTCAATAGCTTCTTCAAGCTCAATGTGCCCTTTTAATATTGTTTGCTTAAACGGATACAAATTTATTATTACCATATCTATGGGCTCTATCCCGAGCTCTTTTATCTGTCTCATATGGTCCGGATTACTTCTTATTGCCAGAAGTCCCCCGTGTACCATCGGATGCAAGGTTTTAACCCTCCCATCAAGGCATTCTGGAAAACCGGTAATATCGGATATATTTGTAACCTTAAGTCCTGCATCACTTAAAGTTTTAGCAGTCCCTCCGGTAGAAATAATCTCTACACCTATTCCACTGAGTTCTCTTGCAAGTTCAACAATTCCAGTCTTGTCCGACACGCTAATTAAAACACGTTTAATCACGGTATCACTCCTTTATCGGTATTATTATTAATAGTTACATATTGTTTTTACAGAATTCTTACTTTTCTTCCCTCAACCTTAAGGCGTCCCTCCGAAAAAAGCTTTATAGCTTCAGGAAGCAGTTCCCATTCAGCCTCTTCCATAACTCTTTTCTGCAGAACCTCCGGGGTATCATCTTCTTTTATGTAAACAGCCTTTTGCAGAATTATAGGGCCTGCATCAGCTTCAAGTTCAACAAAATGAACTGTTGCTCCTGTAACCTTCACCCCGTATTCAAGTGCCTTCTGATGCGGAACCAATCCATAGTATCCTTTCCCGCAAAAAGAAGGTATCAGAGCAGGATGAATGTTTATAATCCTGTTTTGATACTTACTGACAAAGCCTTCTCCTAAAATTGACAGAAATCCGGCCATTACTACGAGGTTCACTTCATGTTTTTCAAAATGCTCTATCAGAGCTTTATCATAATCGTCTACCGACTCAAAAGCTCTCTTGGCTATACATACACCCGGAATGTTATGTTTCATCGATCTTTCCAGGGCATAGACCCCTTCCCTGCTCGAAACAACTGTTACAATCCTGCATTCCTTTAAGTATCCGTCTTCTATTCTGTCAATAATAGCCTGGAGGTTTGTACCTCCACCCGAAACCAGCACACCTATGTTCAGCATATTTCTACCCCGGAACCCGTTACAATATCTCCGATTATATATGCTTCTTCCTTTTCTCTGTTTATAAAGCTTACAACCTCCTGTGCAATTTCAGCCTCCACTGCCATTGCCAATCCAATACCCATGTTATAAGTATTGAACATGTCTTTTTCATCAACATTTCCAAGGCTTTGAAGAAGACCGAAAACAGGAAGCACAGGCCAGGTATCTTTCTTAATCTTTATTCCCAATCCTTCCGGAAGCATTCTGGGCATGTTCTCATAAAACCCTCCGCCTGTAATATGTGAAATTCCTTTAATATTATACCTCGATTTTAATTCAAGAACAGTCCTGACATATATTTTTGTAGGTCTTAAAAGCTCTTCTCCAAGAGTGTTCCCAAGCATTTTGACATCCTCGGAAAGCTTATCAGTGCTTGGGGCCAAAATCTTTCTCACCAGAGAATAACCGTTGCTGTGAAGGCCCGAAGAACTTATTCCGATAAGCTTGTCTCCGGCCTTAATGCTTTTTCCGTCAATTATCTTTTTCTTGTCTACTATACCCACAGCAAAACCTGCAACATCATACTCGTTATCAGGATAGAAACCCGGCATTTCTGCTGTTTCACCACCGATCAACGCACAACCGGCCTGAACACAGCCGTCAGATACACCCTTTACAATTTGAGCAACTTTTTCAGGACGGTTTTTGCCCAAAGCAATATAATCCAGGAAAAACAGTGGTTCTGCACCGCTGCATACTATGTCATTAACACACATTGCAACGCAATCTATACCAATTGTATCATGTTTGTCCATTAAAAAAGCAATTTTAAGCTTCGTTCCAACTCCATCAGTACCCGATACAAGAACAGGTTCTTCGTATTTTCCCTTATTAAGTGCAAATAAGCCTCCGAATCCTCCAATATCCGTAAGCACCTCAGGCCTGAAGGTTTTCTTAACGTCATTTTTCATAAGCCTTACCGCTTCATAACCTGCTTCAACATCGACACCAGCATCTTTATAAGTAGCCATTCTATTCCCCTCCAAAAAACAATAGTTATTTCATATATGATTAAACAAGTCTTATACATTATATCAGGATTAACTCACCCGCAGGAAAACTTGCTGCCTTCTTCAGGTACTTCCATTGGATAATCACCATCAAAGCAGGCAGTACAAAAACCGCATTCTGCCCCCACAGGTGTTTTTAAAAGTCCTTCCATGCTTAAGTACCCCAAACTGTCTGCACCTACCATAGTCATGATTTCGTCTGCCGAATATTTTGCAGCTACAAGTTCTTTCTTTGAGGATGTATCAACACCAAAATAGCAAGGAAACCTGTATGGTGGAGAGCTTACTCTCATATGAACCTCTTTAGCCCCCGCATCCCTCAAAATCTGTACTATCCTCCTGCTTGTAGTCCCCCTTACAATCGAATCATCAATCATAATAACTCTTTTACCCGAAACTGCATCCTTTAAAGCATTAAGCTTTATTCTGACCCCATTTTCCCGCTGTCCCTGGTCAGGTTGTATAAAAGTCCTTCCTATATATCTGTTCTT
>JAAZCB010000015.1 GCA_012513545.1 Clostridiaceae bacterium | reverse complement strand
CATTGATTTTTTATTTCAAAATTACGTTGCAGATTTCATCTACAGTTTCTTCATCCAGATATGGATGCATAGGTAAGCTCAGAACGGTTTTCGTTGCCTCTACCGCATTTGGATAAAGTTCCTCTGACAGGTTCATATACTTAAACACCTGCTGCTGATGCATTCCTCTCGGATAATAAATCATAGAAGGAATGCCCGTTTCTTTAAGCTTTGCCTGCGTAGCATCGCGTTCTTCTTTATTCTTTAATCTAATGGTATATTGCGCCCAACTGGAATAATATCCCTCCGGGATATAAGGTGTTACAACATTATCTTTCAGTCTTTCTGTATACCATCCGGCAACCTTGTTGACATCTTTCAATTCATATTCAGCAAATGCCTTGAACTTAGGAAGAAGAATTGCCGCCTGCAATGTGTCAAGTCTCGAGTTTGTTCCAACTTCTCTATTGTCATACTTATCTAGAGGTGACTTACCGCCTGCACGGATTGAGCGAAGTCTTTCAGCAACAGCATCATCATCTGTAAAAACAGCACCGCCATCACCGTAACAACCAAGTGGCTTTGCAGGAAAGAATGATGTTGCAGAAATATCACCAAAGGAACAAGCGACTTTCCCATTGATATTACCGCCAAATCCCTGAGCTGCGTCCTCCAAGACTAACAACCCGTACTTATCTGCAATCTTCTGAATTTCTTCAAAATTTGCAGGAAGACCAAATAAATCAACTGGGATGATCACCTTTGGAGTAAGCTTGCCCTCTTTTAAGGTTCTCTCTATAGCTTCTTCCAATGAAACCGGATCAATATTAAATGTGGTAATATCAATATCAGCAAAAACCGGAGTAGCACCAACAAGCTCTGCACAGCTAGCTGAAGCGATATAAGTAAAGTCCGCTACGAACACGGCATCGCCAGGCCCTACATCATGTGCTCTTAATGCAAGAACTAATGCATCTGTTCCATTTCCACACGCTACACAATGTTTTCTGCCCACATATTCGGCAAGCTTATTCTCAAGTTCTATAACCGGCTTTCCGAGGATAAAAGCTGTACTATCAATTACTTCCTGTATACCAGCATCTATTTCTGTTTTCAACACTTCGTATTGCTTCTTTAAATCTCTGAATTGCATCTTATACCTCCTTCAAACCGGCTTCAGTTTCCTCATACTTTCTTCTACACTTACTGCAGGTAAACCCATCTTTTAGAAGTTCTCCGCATTCGCAAACCCAACCTCGTCTAACTGCGGGAACACCCAACATCAGTGCATATGCAGGTACATCGGATGCAACAACAGCTCCAGCGCCTATAAGCGCCCATTCACCAACTATATGTCCGCAGACTACAGTGGCATTAGCTCCGATGCTAGCTCCCTTTTTTACCAAAGTTCTTTTATAGTTTTCGTGTCCTTTCGGATATTTTGCCCTTGGCGTAAGGTCATTAGTAAAAACGCAAGACGGACCACAGAATACGTCGTCCTCAATTTCTACACCCTCATAAACAGCTACATTGTTTTGAATTTTTACTCCATTTCCGATTTTCACATTGTTTGAGATGTTAACATTCTGACCCAGTGAACAGTTCTCTCCGATTCTTGCACCTTTTTGAATGTGGCAGAAAAACCAGACCTTGGTTCCCTCTCCGATTTCTACGTCATCATCAATATAGCTGCTCTCATGCACAAAGAAATTACTCATTAAAATTCTCCCTTCATATCTATGCTTGCAAAATTAGTTAATGGTAATTTCACCGGCTGACCTGTTTTCTGACTTTTATAAATTGCAAGCACTATTTCAAGAGCATTTCTTCCTGCAACTGCATCCACATATGGTTTTCTATCATTCTTAATAGCATCCATCATGTCAGCAAAAAGCGCTGTGTGACCATTTCCATAGACATTGCTTGTCTGCTCTTTCATACCCTTATTGGCTTCATCGTCAGCTGTTGCATCGGCAAACTCCCATACATCTATATTATTAGTAGAAGTTCCTCCGATTT
>JAAZCB010000138.1 GCA_012513545.1 Clostridiaceae bacterium | reverse complement strand
GCTTTGCCATTTAGGTTCTCCTCCTTATCTCATCAATTATTTTCATTATTGCATTAATAATTTCATCCGGTATTAAAGTACTGCCAAGGATTTCAAACAATGGCTTAAACACCTGTACCTCAGGATAGTACTTAGGAAAGTCGTTCATTACTTCTTCCCATAAAATCCTTGTTTGAAAACCGGTAACACCTACCGGAATTACATTTACTCCCATTGAATTTGCTATTTCAAATTCATTTCTGACCCCTTCAGCATTAACAATTTTTCCGTCCACCCTTTTATTGCCAAAGAAAAAGATAGCTATGCCTGCTTCGGCAATCATATTTCGTCTATAAAAATCCCACAGCTCAGGCAGCGACTTACCACCGCTTGCTTTTTGAGGAAATGGTCTTAAAACTAAGTTGTTTTCAATTCTGCTTTTCCTTTCTGACTGTAAACAGTCAAGTGCACCATTAATCACATAACTTCCAACTCCTAGACCAAATCCAGAAATTACTCTGTAATCTCTTTTCACCAGTTTATTACTCAAACCATGCAAGAGTTCTTTTGCAGTATCCTCAGACATTGCGCCGTAATCTTCGGCACTTCCGGATATAAAGATGCTATTTTTTCTGAAGGAATTCTCAATCATTCTGAGAATGCCGGTTATTTCTTGGTATTCATCGACTAATATGGTATTAATCGAGAATCTTTTTAAATCATTAATCTGCAGCTCCTGCTTAATCTTTGCATAATCATAATCCTCTTTATTGTCAAAATCTGCTTCAACAATTCTTTTTAGGAAACAATAGTGCGGACGTTGATTCCCTTCAAGCCTTATTCTTATACGGCTAAGGATATAGTTCAGGTTTGGATCGTTAAAACTGAAACCTATAAACAAGAATGTCTTTGATACCAAGTCACCTTGCAAGGCAGTAGTAAACAACGAGTGCGTCAGTTCATACTTTTCATAATCATCCCGCGTTATAACTGCCTTATGAACTTGACTAACATCCCCATGCATTTTATATACAACTGCATCTCTATCGCTTAATGTTAGTGCAAGATTTTCTGGGTTAATCTTCACATCAGGGTTTTTACCAATTTCCCTGAGCGCAGTTTCGATTAAAGTGTCATAATTAGTTGTCCAATATGTCGTTATAGGCAATCTGGCTAAAATCCTATGATTCTCAGTAATAGATGCCCGCCGCTGAAATTCATCGGTGATAATTTGATTAAGCTTACCTCTTCCACCATGTTCATTACAGTAATACTGAGCAAGAGATACCAAGTCATGTTGTTCTCTTTCTATTTTTAAACGAAGCTCTTCAGCAATGCTCCTAAGCAGTTCTGTCCAATCCACAAATCCCGCTCCGCTGGAAAGCCCAGCCCCAGCAAAAATGGCTGCATTATTTTCCTTTAATGCCTTAGAAAAATCGTCAATAAAACCTTTTAGATTCTGCAAATCTATTCACCCCTTCCTATATTTAATTGGATCCTTTAGAAGAGAACACAAGGTGTTCCTAGATATCGTATTTCATACCCGTGATAATCATATATTCTCCCTTTACTCCATTACCTTCTGAAATTCTTCATTGATACTAATATCTGATTCCTGCACTCTCATTTTCACACATCAGCTT
>JAAZCB010000137.1 GCA_012513545.1 Clostridiaceae bacterium | reverse complement strand
CGGTATTCCCTGGCGCAAGCTCAAGCCCAAGTCCGAACCCGACCCCGACCCGGAGTCCGGTACCAAGCCCGAAGGGTACCGTTAAAGTAATGCCTTTAGGTGATTCAATAACTGACGGTATTACTGCTGCTGGTGCATACAGGACAAAACTCTGGAAAAATATCACAGGCAACGGACTGAGTGTTGATTTTGTAGGCTCTCTTTCAGGCGGTCCTTCAGATCTTGGTGACAAAAACCATGAGGGGCACTCAGGGTGGAGAATCGATGAGATCAGTAATTATATAGATGGCTGGATGAATACCTACAAGCCGGATATAGTTCTTTTACATATTGGAACAAATGACATATCCCAGAAATACGATTTGAATAATGCTCCATCACGTTTGGGTTCATTAGTTGATAAGATTTGTGCCAAATTACCTGAGGGTGGGAAGCTTTACGTAGCAACTATTATTCCAATAAGCTATGCAGATGTGACTTCCTATAATTCTCAGATTTCTGGGATTATTCAAAACAAGTTTAATCAAGGTAAGCCTGTATATATAGTGGACATGAATAAGGCACTTTCCGTCTCTGACCTTGCCGATGGAGTTCATCCAAGCTCTAACGGATATGGTAAGATGGCAGATGTCTGGTTTAATGCCATTAAGGGTGACCTTAATTAATAAAAATCTGTACCTTTAACAGATGCTTTCCTCTTTTATATTATTTTATTTAGAAACCTCCAGTTGTAAATGTAATTATCTTCTGGAGGTTTTATTTTACCTTGAAAGGATAGTGCTTATGCTTAAGGTTTTTCTTGTTGAAGACGAATTTGTAGTAAGAGAAGGCATTAAGAATAATGTAGACTGGATGGGGAATGGTTTTATGTTCTGCGGAGATGCGTCTGACGGTGAGCTTGCATACCCGCTTATTCAGGTTGAAAAACCTGATATTATCATTACTGATATCAGGATGCCATTTATGGACGGCTTGGAGCTAAGCCGGTTGATAAAGAGGGAGTTACCGAAAAGTAAAATAATCATACTCAGTGGACATGAGGAATTCACTTATGCGCAGGAGGCTTTAAGGATAGGGGTTAATGAGTACCTGCTTAAGCCAATAAACGGAGCCGAACTCCTGAGAGTAGTAAAGAGTGTAGGTGAACAGGTTGAACATGAACAGACAGCAATAGAGAAATCTGAGAGGCACAGCTGTGTTGTGGAGAAAAACGGAATGGAAGCAGGCGGCAAGTTGCTCGACAATGTGGTATCAGGCTCACTTTCAGCCTATAAGGAATATGATGATATTGCTTCTTCAAAGGATTTACTTGAATTAGGAAGCATTGATATGAAAAAGGTTGAGATATTCCTAAGGAATGGAGAAAGGGAGGAGATAGTTACATTTGTGGATGAATTTTTGAGCGGTATATTGGATACTTGTGATAAATCTGAATTATTCAGGAAGTATTTTATTATTAATATATATCTTGCTGTACTTAACTTCATAAAGGAGATAGATATGGCAGAGGCCATGGCCAAAGAGCCTGCTATGGAACCTGAGTCCATTATGAGAGTTGTTGATGAACCGAAAAAAGCAAGAGACTATATCATACAAGTATTTACTATTGCTATATTAAAAAGAGATGTTATCAGAACAAAACGGCATCACCGATTGATTGAACAGGTAAAAGAGTATATTAATGAGCATTATGCAGATGAAAATATTTCATTAAAAGAGGTAGCAGCTTATGCAAATACCAGTACTAACCATTTTAGCACTATTTTCAGCCGTGAAGCAGGTAAGAGCTTTATCCGGTATTTAACCGATCTTAGAATGAATAAGGCAAAAGAGCTGCTTAAGTGCACAGACCTACTATGCTCGGAAATTAGTGTTGCGGTAGGGTATAAAGACCCGCATTATTTTTCCTACCTTTTTAAGAAAGCCCATAACTGCTCGCCTGTGCAATACCGTGCTATGAAAAAATAAAAAGCTTCGTTCGAAAGAGGTTAAATAAAAAGCTGCGGGACATCGAGTCCCTTGCCTTTTCCCTCTTTCACTTCGTTCGAAAGAGGTTAAATAAAAAGCTGCGGGACATCGAGTCCCTTGCCTTTTCCCT
>JAAZCB010000136.1 GCA_012513545.1 Clostridiaceae bacterium | reverse complement strand
TTACTGCGTCTGAAATGATAGCTACAGGTGTTAATTGGAATTTTGCTCCATGTGTAGCTGTTGCAAGAGATCCGAGATGGGGGAGGATATATGAGAGCTACAGTGAGAATCCCGATCTTGTAAGAGAACTTTCGGTGCCTTATATTAAAGCCTTGCAGGAGAAATACAATATTACAGCATGTGCCAAGCATTATGCTGCCGATGGCGGAACTGACTGGGGGACAGGATACAAAAATGGGCTGATTGACCAGGGAGATACTCAAATGTCCGAAGAGGAATTAAGGAAGACACATATTTCTGTATATGAGGAAGCTGTAAAAGCCGGGGTAAAAACTGTTATGATCTCTTTTAGCAGTTGGAAAGGTATTAAGAATCATCAGAACAAGGAATTAATTCAGGGAATATTAAAGGATGAACTAGGCTTTAAAGGGTTTGTAATATCCGACTATGAAGCAATTCATCAGTTGCCCGGAAAGGATATCTACAAGCAACTGGTATCATCGGTAAATGCTGGTGTAGATATGTTTATGGAACCTGATCATTGGATTGATGTCATTGATAATCTGAAAAAAGCGGTTGAAAAAGGTGATATAAAACAGGAACGTATAGATGATGCGGTTTTGAGAATCTTAAAGGTAAAACTTGAGATGGGACTTTTTGAAAATCCAGTCGGAGATCAGAAGCTTGCAACAGCTTTAGGAGAGGATAAGAGTCGTCTGGTTGCAAAAAAAGCGGTTAAAGAGTCACTGGTGCTATTAAAAAATGAAAACAAGGTACTTCCAATAAAAAAGAATGCAAAGGTTTTTGTTGCCGGACCTGCGTCAAATAATGTCGGAATTCAGTGCGGAGGCTGGACAATTAGTTGGCAGGGAGGGGCAGATGCAAAAGACAGGAAGTGGACAGAAGGAACGACAATCCTTGAAGGCTTTAAAAGGATTGCACAGGAAAATGGCGGAGTTATAGTTACTGACCCAAAAGAAGCCGGAACTGCTGATGTTGCTGTAATCGTCATAGGTGAGAAACCTTACGCTGAATATGAAGGAGATGACGGGAAGCTTGACCTGTATTCAGGGATGGCCCTTGATAAGAACAGGGAAGCGCTTGAACAAGCTAAGGCAGCCGGAATTCCAACAGTGGTTGTAATGGTTTCAGGAAGACCCAGAATTGTTACTGATGAAATAGCAAACTGGGATGCATTTGTAGCAGCCTGGCTTCCGGGCACTGAAGGAGATGGGGTTGCAGATGTTTTATATGGATTGGATGACTTCAGCGGAAAATTGTCCTTTACATGGCCGAGAGAAGTAGGGCAGATCCCTGTCAATTATGACAGCGGCTCGGATAAGAGTCCTTTATTTCCTTATGGATTCGGGCTTAAGATGAATAATTAACTCAACATACCCATAGGATTTATGGAGCAAGATTTTTACATAAAGTTTCATGTACCTGAAAATAAAAATTGTCTTAAATATTGTATTTTGAGATTTTATAAGATATACTAAAATTAAAAAGTCATTTCTGGTAATATTATGAATAACCTTATGCTTTAATGCTTGTATTTTAAGGGGTGATAATAAAGCTCATGGATAGACAAATGCCTTAAACCTAATCCACCCTTTAAATGTGTCCATAATTAAAGACAGGCTTGATCCCAGGCATCCTATTCTTACAAGTGCAGTGGGTTTGAGTCATACTGGTTGTGCTTTTTTAGCAAAATTCATTTTATGAAACGGGTTTTGCAATGTGCACCTCATATGCTTATTAGCTAATCTAAGGAAGGGCTCATTTTTCAGAAGCATAATTGGCAGCATATTTTGATATTTTAAACTTTTAATACATACTCCAAAGGCTACTATGTCAATAACTTATATGGAATATTATGGATTACAATTGAATTTATAGTATAACATATTTTTTGAAACAAAAGGAGGGGCAATATATGAAAGTGAAAGTAACTATTGCTGGCGGTGTCGAAATTAGCAAATGTATTGAGTCGGTAAACTTGAAAGTTGATACACCCGACGATTCAGACGCAAGATCGACCGAAATGGGTAACATAATGGAGATAACAGGGAAGATAGGTGCAGGTGAAAGTACCAAAGGACTCTATGAGTGGTCTTTAGCTAAACCTGATAAGGAAAATAAGGATCAGGTATACAGGGAGGTTACGGTGTCTATGATACTTGCGGACGAGGATGAGGATGGCGAACCGATACGTAAAGTGGTTTTTCCTCAAGCCTTTGTTGTGGATTACTCTGAGAAATATTCAAAAAAAGAAGGAGTTGGAATTTTTACACTTTTCCTCAAACAAAAAAAGGACAACAATGAAAAGGTTACAGTAGAGGAAAGTATGAAAGCAGTAAAGAAATCCGGAGAGGGTCCCGGCTTTTTCAAAAAGGTTGGCGATAAATTTGAAGACAGTGCTGATGTTATAAATAAAGTTGCAAAACCTGTTAAAGCAGTAGGTAATCTGATTAGCGGTATTGATAAAGTTAGAGAAGGCAAAGAAACACTTCAAAAAGGCAAAGAATTAGCTAAAGATGGTTTGGATAAAAGCAAAGATTTTTTGGAAAGAGGCAAAGAAAAAGGTAAAGAAATTTTTTAGTATTTTGCAGTTGTGTTGTCCTTAAATTTCATTAATAATGTATAGATTTTATACCAAAGGCATTGAAAATAGGATCATTAATTTGATAAAATCTTATTAGGATAAATATAAATTTACAACTGTTTTTGATCTTTGACAAGTGCTGTTTGTAAGGATAATATCCATTTGATATTATTATTCCTCGAAACAGCATGGAAATTAACCAGTAAGAAAATAAGGGGGATAGGAATGGATATTATTAACCAGACTAACAGGACCATACTATTTGAAGAGATTAATCCCGAAAAGCTTGATCTTCTTACAATAGTTGGGGACGTAAGCGGATTGGACAGTCTTGATGATGAAAAGATTAAGGAAATTAACCAGCATCTCCTTGTAAAGAATTTTGACGAATTTCTGGACAAGTTTGCTCCAACGGTTTACTCTTTTTATAATGCCAGGGATAACGGTGAGGGTGAAGTCATATATACATTGAAGAAGCCTGAGACAATACCTGAAGATTATATAACAGAAATCAGACTTGACCAGAACAATGATTTCCTCAAAATGCTTTTCACATTAATTGATACAAAAAGAAGTCAGGGCATTATAAATATTGATTTCAAATTTGACAAAGTGCTCGATATGATATCTCCCAAAAAAGTAATGGATGATATTAGACAGTCAAGAAAGGAAATACATTACCTTTATGAGAAGTATGACGAACTAGAGGAAGGTGATCCGAAGAAATTAGATATTGGTGATAAACTGAACAATAAGTTTGAAGAAGCAAGACAGAACTATAATAATGTTATGGCCATGCTTCCCCTTGCGATAGAAGATATAAAAACAAGGCTCCTTTTAGGACGTTCAGACAATGATGACGGAGCGCCTGCCTTACAAATAGGAGTACTGACTATTGGTGAGAGCGGAGAACTGAAAATTATCGAAGCTCCTAAAGAGGAAAATACAGCACTTATGCTGGCAGAAGACAATAAAAGCACCAGTTTGGTATCAATATTTGAACAGGATTATGACGATGTTTCAGAGGCTCCTTCCTCTTATGTCAGGGATCTGGTGGCCAGGACTTTTTGCCCTCTTCCTGCCCTGCAAAGTGAAATTGACATAGACAGGGAAATACAGAACTATCATACATATCTTGAGTTTTATACAAAGGCTAAAGACGATTTTGTCAGAGCAGCAAAACCATTGGTTGAAAAAATACTTGGTGTTAAAATGTACTTTGACCAGTATAATACAAAAAACCGTGGGATGCGCCCTGCACTGTTTATTACCAACCTAAAGCTTGATATGCTTGTTAAGAGCAGCAATATTCCGAGACTGGAAACCTTCCTCAATACTGTGAATTCGAAAAACGATTTCAGCAGCACTATATGGTTTGGAATTGTTCCTGCTGTTGAGATGGATATAGCCGGGAAGCCGAAGGTCGTCAAAAAGTTATTCCAGGGTAATGCAGTGGTTAAAAAGGAAGGAAATACCATGGAATCGTTGACAGCTCTCCTTCAGGTGGTAAAAAAGTATAAAATACAGATTTTCTTTAACTTTCAGGCAAATGAAGACACAACCTTTAACAATATGGCAACGGCAGGTGTTGAGAAGTATATTGACAAATGCCAGCTTATGACACGTCAGGATTACAGCGAATTTGTAATACCGTGCCTGCCGAATTTTACCATAATTCCAAAAGACAAATCGGGTGTGATAATTGATGTTAAGATGGAGAAAACAGAAAGCGGAGGCGTAAAGCTTTCGGAGGCAAAAGAAAACATACTGAAATTATGGATACAGGGAGTTTATGTGGATGCATCCTATGTGGCAGCGGGTATAGTTGCGGCTTATCAATGTCCCGAATACCTTAAGGAGTGCTTTAAGATTGCAAGCCTTAAATACCCGGGAGTCAGATTCGATATAGAAGCTGCGGACAACAGCTTGAGAATGACTACTACAATGGCTAAGGAGATAACTGGCTTTACCAATAATATAAAAGATGAAATAAACAGAAAGAGTTTTGGATTTGTATTCTCATCAGAGAATGCACAGGTTGACGGTAAAGACATAAAACGTATAACTGTTTACAAGGCAAGGAGTTTGGCACAGGCTGAAGATGGATTTGATTCAATTTATAAGACCCTGGTTAGTACATATATAGAAAGAATCCTGAGATTTCAGACTAACGACTTTAAACAGGATAAAATCATTGACTTTTTCAGTAACAATCCCAATAGCCAGAAAAGAAAATGGCAGGATGACAGTGGTTTTATAAACTCTATTTTACGTCAGGGTGATGGATTGGACTACTCAATTGACGACGTTACAAATATTTGTCAGATTGATCTTTCCTTCAATGGAAATGTTAAGAACCTTGAGGTCACCATTACTAAAAATGCAAGTGTTCCAGGATCAAAGTAGATAAATTATAGGCATCAATAAAACTGGTATTAATACATACATGCAAGTATTAATATATATTATTATTAATTAAAGGAGGTTTTGATATGGCTTTTAAGATTACAGCTACATCAGCAGCTCAAGGGGGATACAGTGAAGGGTTTGAACTGGACGATAAGATTGTTAAGTCAGTTTCATTCAAGACAGATACTCCGGATGATTCAAATTCGAGGACTGGCGACGTAGGTGTCATAGTCACTATTATGGGCATTATGTCACAGAAGCAAGAGACATTGGAGGAAACAAAAAAAGTTGCAAAATGGTCTCTTGAAAAAACAACTCCATACTTGAATGTTGTTATCCAGCATATTAAATCTGGATTTATGATGAGAGAATACACATTGACCCAGGCTTTTGTTGTTGATTATATAGAAGAATTCCAGGATGCTCAGGGGGATGGAACTTTTACTCTTATCATTAAGCAGCAGAACCAATATATCGAGGATGTTGGAGTAGAGGGTGGTTATCAGGTTTAATACTGATAACTTACTTTGCTGATACTTATACTTATTGCTTTATCGATATAAAAGGCAGTAAATACTGCCTTTTATATCGATAAACGTTGTTATTTCATTAGAATTATTTGCCGTATTTTGTCAGACAAAGTTTTTAGGCTTTTTAATAGGGCCATATCCCGAAGGGAAATCCGGCAAAAAGCGAGGGACTCGAT
>JAAZCB010000135.1 GCA_012513545.1 Clostridiaceae bacterium | reverse complement strand
TGTTCCATCACTTATAAATTTCTCTATTTCTATGGTGCCATCATCCATAAACTCTACTTCCCATCTTTGTCCTGGGACTGTGACCTCTACCATGATGCTCTCATTTCTTATTTTGTTGATTTTATAGTAAATTTTACATTCATCCAATTTGTTTAAAAAACTATTGAGGTCTTTTATATCCACCATAATTACACCACCTTGTTTATTCTTCTTACTTGAGAGTTGGGGAGTAATATTATTTATGTATTAATTTTATAATGCCACTAGTATATCATTTATTCCTAATTAATACCAAGTAAATGTAAAAAAGCTGAAATTAATGTGCATACTGTAGGCTTTAGAGTGATGTTTAAAGCATTTTAATTGGCCTGTAATGAAAATAACTTATAATAAAAGTAGCCTCTAAATTAATTTTAAAGGCTTCCATCATCCTGCTAACTTATCTTTTAACTTCCTTACTGCTCTACTTGCTGTAGACTGTGACATATTCAGAGAGGCTGATAATTTCCTTGTAGAAATATTGGGTTCAGTTTTCCAGAGTTTTAAAATAGCTTTCTCCTGCTCTGTAAAATCCTTTACCTGCAATAACTTCTCATGAGCTTCTTCATTGTCCAATTTGTCCAATACAGCTTCATAATAAAGGTGTTTTCATTTCCAGGATAATACTTAGTATTGTAGTCTACATAGGGATAATTGCTTAATTGAAACTTACCAACACGTTTGAATTACTTAATACAGATGTTGAAATATGATGAAATAGAAGATACTTATTGGAATGATGATGGCAAGGAAGTCCCACCGTTCTAATAGATAATAAATCTTTTAGTGTTAATAAGTCTTCTTGCTTATTGTAAAATTGTGGGCTATAATATTTTTAATAAAGATTTATTTGATATTGAAATGTAAAGATTATTTACATTATAAGAAGGGTGTTTGAGATGAAACTTGGAGCAACGCTATACATTAAGAACACAGTTGAAGCTGTAGAATTCTACAAGGAGGCTTTTGGAATGACTCTGGGATATAATGAAAAATTCCCAGACGGTACTTTCATGCATGCAGCGTTACTTAGAGACGGACATGAAGTTTTCGCCGTAAGTGAATCACAAAATGATAACTTTGTTAATGTCATGCTAACATCCTCATTAAAAGAGTCGCGTCCGACTATGAGTTATGGTATTTATTTTGATAACGAAGATGAAGTAAAAAAAGCATATTCCATGTTAGCAGAAGGAGGAAAGGTGCTTTTTCCTTTAGGGTCACTTCCTTGGAGTTCCTGTTGTGCTGATGTGGTAGATAAATATGGTGTATATTGGTACATAACCGTGTGAATATATCATTAATAATTTGTATATTTACTGGAAAAGTTATCTATATTAAAATAAAATGTAATGATAATACTACTAATGCAATGATGAGAAGAGTAAGCTGTTGACGTCTTTTCCAGAGAACCCCGGAAGCTGAGAAGGGGTAAAGAATAGATTGCTGAACATGGTCTCGGAGCATTCGCACCGAATGTTTAATTTACTTAGGCTGCGACGTATGCACCCGTTATAGTGCCGGAGTATAACCAGAATTCATTTATTCTGACGTACTTGTTGAGGCTGATGTTCGTAAGTCATCAGTGAACCGGGGTGGTAACACGAAGTATAATGCTCTCGTCCCCAGGATAAATTGCCTGGGGGTGAGGGCTTTTTTATTCGTATCTATTTAGTTTTAGCAAAGCAAACGAAAAAATCAGGGCACTTAGAGCTTGACTTTTTGTTTGTACAAAAAAGTTTTATTTAAAAAACAGTAATTTAAGGAGGAGTTGTTTATGAACATATTCATCGGCGGAGCCTGGCCTTATGCAAATGGGTCACTCCATATTGGTCATATCGCTGCTTTGTTGCCAGGCGACGTTCTGGCAAGTTATTTCAGATTAAAAGGAGATGAGGAACAACCCTGGATTACAGCGAAAGACAACGTGACGAAATGTAAGGATACACTCCATACTTGTGTCCAAATTATTGTCAATCTTTCAATACTGTTGGAACCATTCCTTCCTGGTTCATCATCTAAGATTCAGAATATGCTGAAACTCGAAACTAATGATTGGAAGTATACCGATGTGGCATCAGGTTCTGACATAAGAGCCGTAAATATCTTGTTTGAGCGTATCGACAAAAAGGTAATAGAGGAGGAAACGGAAAGACTCAAAAATTTATAGGGTTTATTGTCCGCTCTCATTCGTCAAAATGGAATAGAAACAGTTGTTTTTTTATGGAGAACTGTTTCTTGGACTATCTTTGGGATACGGTGATATATTGTTCTTTGGAACGGCTGGATTATTTTCATCCGGCAAAGGTAATAATTCCCTTTGTGGGATAGGTACATGCTCATAGTCGGGTGGATATCCCGGTGTCTCTTTCTGCTCAATGGGTTCGGCTTTATCAGGACCATGGTATTTAGCCCTTTTGGGATCATTAGAATCGTTGTTAAACTCATGCAAGTCACCCGGTTTATGGGGCATTTCTATTGAGTCCGGTTTTTTTGTTGAAACTGGAGGTGGTATGTCGGTAGAAGAGGGATTTGCCAGCGGTGGAGATGGTGGAGGCAGTAGTTGCGGGGGTGGTGAAGGCAGCAATGGTTTTGATTTTGTAATAGGTGTTATTATTATTGGTTTGGCAGTAGCTTTTGGAGTGTGATAATTTATGATGGGAGTGGTTGTATGAGTGTAAGAAGCTGGTGGTGTAGGTGCAGATTTGAATGTAGCCTACTTTCGTTTTTTTCTCTCTTTTTATTAAATTACACAATCTCCTTTTGATTACCAATTCAGCAAAACTTAAAAAATTCTGTCCCCCTTTTTTATTCTAACAATTACTTCTCTAATATTTCCGGTACCAGCTTCAATATTAGCTTCGTTTTCTTTTGCAAAAGACAAATCTTCTCTAACCCCTTTGACATATATATTCATAACAACTGATGATTTTTAGAGGGGTTAAAAATAAAAAATTACATAATACAATTTATGATATTATGTTTTATAATTATTGGTGTAGTATTAGACCGAACAAAACGGTATAATATAGATGATGATAAGTAGTTTCAAAAATCCAAACTGTTATGAAAACAGAAAAAGTCGGAGGATTTATGCAGAAAAAACTGATTGGTGTTATCATGATTTTGATGGTTATATTTGTCAACATAGTACCCGTAATTGAAGCCGGGACAAGCAATGTTGACTACATAATTATTAACCCTTATAATACTGTCGATTGGAGAACTTATGGACAGTACAAGGCCAATTTTCATATCCATACGGTTGAAAGTGACGGAGGCAATCAACCTGAGCAAATGATTGAAGATCACTATTCCAAAGGTTACAGTATTATGGCTATAACAGATCATAACTTTACAAGCACCTCATGGGACAGAAAGGATTCTGATGCCATGTATATTACAAGTGAGCGGTTGTCTGAGATAAATGCCGGGCATGGAAGAGGGGGAAAGGGTATGATAAGCGTTCCTTTTTCAACCGAGCAGTCTAATTCCGATCATTTGAATACCTTCTGGGCTCCTTTTACCAACGGAGTGGGTGCTACATTAGAGAGCAACATAGCAATATGCGAATCATTAGGTGGAATCTCTCACATTAATCATCCCGGACGATATACCGGAGGATATGTTGCAACTTATTCGGACGATATGGCTGAAATTGGAGCGGCAGCGTCAAAGGAACCTTCTACAGTGGCAAAATACGTAAACCTTTTTGAAAAATATCCTTCGTGTGTTGGCATGGAAATCATCAATAAGACAGATGGCTATAGTTATAGTGACAGGATTCTGTGGGACAATATACTGAAGCAGACAATGCCTGACAGACCGGTATGGGGTTTCTGCAATGATGATACGCATTCGACGGGCTCAACGGGATACAGCTTCAATATGATGCTGATGCCGGAGAATACTTTGGATAATCTTCGTTATTCCATGGAGAATGGTGCATTTTATTCTGTGGCCAGAGTATCAAGGAGGGAGCTTGGAGAAAAGTATGTAGGAAACGGACCACAGCCTGCTATTACCAATATTATCGTGGATGAAGCTCAAGATACTATTGCTGTTGAAGCTGAAGACTATGAGACAATCGAATGGATTGCCGATGGAAATATTATTGCCCGGGGAAATTCCATTGATCTGAATGATTATGAAGACAAACTCGGTACATATGTCAGAGCACAGCTTATAGGTGCCGGAGGAATATGCTTTACCCAGCCTTTTGGAATTAAGGCAAAAAGCAGCGATACAATTGTTGTACACAAAGAAGATGAGGTCGGGTATCTTGTAAAACAAACTATTACCAAGGAATTTCCAGCAGAGTCATTTGCGCTGGGAGGAAGTGTTAGTAACTCTGTAATATCTATAAAATTTCCTGAAGCCATGTTTTCGGAAAATATATTAAAAGAAGCCAAAAAAGTTGAATTATCAATATCCAGTATTGATACAAATAAATTGTCCGGGGATCTGAAGGAGATTTTTGAGGGGCGGCCCTTGTTGGACATTTCTATCCTTGTTGACGGAAAAAAGCTTGACTGGAGAAATGAACGGGCACCGGTTTATATATCAATACCATATACGCCACAAGAATCAGAATTGGAAAACTCACATAATATTGTTGCATGTTCTATAGATGAGAATGACAAATTTCATGTGCTAAGAAGCGGAAAATATAACCAGAAGACAGGTGCGGTAGAATTTTCAGCTGCTCAAACCGGGTTATACGGGGTAGCCTTTAATAAAAAAACATTTGAGGATATCCAGATGTCCTGGGCGAAAAAACAAATAGAAGCTCTTGCAGGCAGGGGAATTATTAATGGTAAATCACTAAAAACCTATTCTCCGGACCATAAAATTATCAGGGCTGATTTTGTTATGATGCTTATGGGAGTACTTGATAAACATGATACTGAACCGGTAAAGGAATTTATTGATGTTTCAGAAAGGGATTATTATTATGATGCAGTTAATACTGCCAGGAATCTGGGCATAACCGGAGGCATTGGTAAAGACAGATTTAATCCCAAAGGAAACATATCAAGGCAGGATATGATTGTGCTGATTGACAAGACTCTTGAAATTTCAGGGGTTAGTATTAAGGATGCTTCAGACCTGTCTTCCTTTTCAGATTCCAACCAGATAGCAGATTATGCAAGGGATAGTATAGCGAAGTTGGTTGCTGCCGGTATCATAAAGGGCAGCAATAATAAAATCAGGCCATGTGATAATTTGACACGAGCGGAAGCAGCCACAGTATTGAACCATTTATATGAGGTTATCATATCTAAAAACCTTCAGGTGGAGTAGAAGCTTCACCTGACTCTATGAGCGAAGCGAATTGACTTAAAGGCTTTTGCAATCAGTTCCGGTTAGAAGTGAATTCTTAACTTAAGACAAACAACTATACCTGCTGATACTGATGAATCTGTGGCTAAGTTTGGCAGATAAACTTCCGAGCCTCAGAATTTCTTGTTGAAAAGGATTGATTTAGAGTATATAATCTATTTGTAGATTAGTATGGTAGCATGGTAGGATGGTAGAAAATAAACAGTTCATATATCTTGAAATACAAATTTGGAGTATATGTTTTCTCCTCTTACCTGTTTTTACACAAGTTGTAAAAGCAAAATTTGGCTATTCAGTCAGATATTTAAAAAGGAATGGAGGAGAAAAAATGTATAATGGTCAATCAGTGCAGGAATGTCCACCTGCAAAGCAGCGTATTGAGATTAATATCGTAGGTAGCTTAATTGACCGTGTGACTACTGTTTTGGAGGAATTTGAACCTGGAGAGAAGAATTTTATAATTCCATTGGAAAGGTTTGGTGTAGCCCCAAGGACAGTTAGTGAAGTTGTAGAACGGGAAGTTGAGATTACTGTACCAGCGAGGTTGCATCCCTCAGTACTGGATATGAACAGGTTCAATCTGGATCGTGCAGGTGGTGGCGGCATCGGAATAGGTGTGAAAATTTATTTTCATGCAAAAGTAAAGTCTCTTAGGGAGCCTGTAATTATTGTTAATGGAGAAAGAACTCTTATTATCGAACACTTCTGTCATATTTTCAAAGAATTGCTTAATTATCCCGGTGGTTTTGAAATAGAGCTTTATGATCACAAGAGAAGACATGTCGGCATGGGATCCTCTGCGGGTTCAATGTGTGCAGTGTGTATCGGAATCAATGAAGTACTTGGCAGACCTTTTACAGGGAGGGAACTCAGAAGAATTCTCGGGTACCACTCTTGTGAGGAGAGCGCTACCGGTAACGGGTATCTTATACGTGCTTTCGAAACAGGTATAGGAGCCATGGTTGGTGTGAACGGCGGTTGGGTATTGGGAACTGATGATCTTGAATTAGTATACAGAATTGATTTACCTGATACCAAGGTTATAATTTTCATTCCCGATGTTCCAAGTCTTGAAAGTGAATTTATCGGAAAAGAAACTGCTGCAGAGTCAGAAGCGGAACTCTTACTTCGAAGAGCCAGGTATTTGGACTCTATGCAGTCATGTATAAAGTCGCAGATAATACTTATGAATATGTTGCCTGCCATGATTAAAAGGGATTTAAAATCAATGGGTGATGCCATGTTCGATTTATCATTTCTAGGCTCAAAAAGAGCTGAATGTGAGCAGCACGGTTCTTATGGTGCTCCAATTTATAATTACATAAGTAATTTCAGGGAGATAGGCGCTGAGGTTGCAGGTATGAGTTCTGTCGGCCCTACTATATTTGCTCTTACCAGGAAGCAGGATGTTTATGACAGGATTATCAGATATTTAAGAACTCAGAATATTCCTGAAAGCAGGATAATTGAAACCGAGGTGGACAATGTCGGTGCAAGAATAAAGGAAAATGGGGTAGAAAGGGCTTTTCAGCATGAAGGATGGTTACAAGGTTAAAATCTGTGGGACAACCAGCGTTGAGGATGCTTTGCTTGCAGGACATGAGGGAGCGGATTTTGTTGGAGTAGTTGTTGAGACTGAATTTTCAAAAAGGTCTCTTTCTATAGAAAGGGCAGCAGAGATTTTTTATGCAAGTCCTCTTCCAACTGTTGCTCTTGTGTATCAGATGAAGGAAGAAAGGATTCATTATCTTATTGAGAAGTTGAAACCATATGCCATACAGTTCTTAAGTCAGGAGGACTATGACGTGGTCAGGCGACTCAAATCTGCCTATCCGAATATTTATTTGTGGCAATCCATTCATCTTCCATGTGCAGGTAATGAATTTGACCTTGAGAAGGTGAAGGGAACCGTTGAAGGCTATATGCAGGCAGGTATCGATATGCTTTTGTATGATACTGCTGCAGTAGTTGAAGGAGTAAAAAAATTCGGAGGGACGG
>JAAZCB010000134.1 GCA_012513545.1 Clostridiaceae bacterium | reverse complement strand
CATCAATACTTGCAAAAATCATATCAGGCTTTTATTACCGGCATGGTGCCTCAGGAAAAATCAATGCAAAAAAAACAGGCTTTTCGCCTGTTTTCATATTCTTAATATTCGTCTTCATTAAAGAAATTTGTATATATTGATTATTAATATATTACACAATAATCAATGAAATTTGCGCAAACAAACCGCACCGTCTGGGATGGACTGAGGCGATAGGAGGAATTGGTGGACAAACATACCATAGGTATTATTAAACTTCATTGGGATAATAAATATCTAAAGTTATTCATTAGATTTATACCTTCTTTTTCTTCTTCAAGAGCCAATGCAACCCTTGAAAGTTCATCTGAATGTGTGTCCTTAAAATGAGTAAATGGGCTATCTGTTTCGAGCAGCAAGCGTTCTTTAGGTATTGATGTCAAAAAGGATTTAAACTTTTTTGAAGTCATCATAACCCCATTAACAGAAAAAAAGAAGCCTCTTTCTATTGCATAATGCAATTCTTCTTTAGTCCCAGTAAACCAATGAAGAATCGGTTTGAATCTAAAATTGTCGCCGACTATTTCCAATACTCGTTTTACTGCACAACGAGAGTGAATTGTTATTATCTTGCTACTATCATATCGACATCTTTCTACAAGTTCGCTAAAGAAAGCAATTTGTTCTTCTTTATGAGTGGTATCAACAAAGTCTAATCCAACCTCTCCAATATACCGTGCTTCTGATAAGAACTCCCACATTAATGGAATTTGCTTCTTATAAAGATGAAGTAGCTCTGGGTGAAAACCTAAAGCAAATCTAATATACTTACTTGCTATCTCAATTGATTCTTTTCTATATAAATCAGGAAGATTAGTAACTGCTATAGTATATATTTGCTTTTCTTCTATCTCACGAATTGCCTCTGATTTGTTTTTTTGTAAATCGAGATGAAAGTGCGTGTCGTATAAATATCCCATTAAAATAAATCTATAAAATCCTTTAGTTCTTTTATTCCTCTCTCATAAAGATTGGCATAATCCTGTTGATTGTTTTCAATTGGGCCAGACATCTGAATTGCCGCCATACTATCCTTAGGAATAGATAAGCCAAGTTTGTAAGATTGCAACACTTCTTTACCTGTTGGTGTATCATAATTGTGACGATAACATGAGGTATCCTCTAAATGCGCTGCTTTAATAGCTGCCCTACGAATTGTACATGGCAAACACTCACCACAATGTCCAGCTTCATCTCCAGACCAACGACCTTGATCCGGATGCGAACATGATAACGTATTATGATAGTGTCCGTTCAAGAAGTCTTGATCTAAGCATGTTGTCATCATCTCTCCTTTAGTTAAAAACTGGAAAGGATTTATTAAAGTAATATCTAAACCAAGTTTTGTTATGAGTTGTTGCAATAGATCCATAAAATATGGATGTGTAGTGCGGGTACTTAAACTACCGAGACGCATAACTGTAAGAGGTATATTTAATGAAATAACTCCATTCTCAGGAATATATAAGTCAACATGATGATTCATCCCAGATGCAACAGCAATAGCATGTGCAAAAAACATTAATGAACGAGACCTCGTAGTGTCCTCTTTTCCATCTTGAACAGCAGCATAAAAACGGAAAAAGCATTTTTGTTTTACATTATAATAGGTAGACAACGAGCTTACAACATTATCTTGGTATTTCTTAACGCCTTTTCCACCGCCATAATGACTAATAAATAATGGTTTTTTACCTTCTTTAAGTAAATTAATCGCCCCGATGAAGGAGTCCAAGCCCCCTGACAACATACAAAACACATCTGTATCTATTTTCTTGACAGAGCGTCTATACCTATGTCGTCCTTTTCTATAATTGTATTCTTCATCTGTCAGAGGAATCCAGCTGCGGAAATGTAATATCCAATGATCTCCAGTAAGAAAGTTCAAGGCATCGGTAAGTATTTTCTTACAAGCTTCCCATTTCACCTCATCCTTTACTGGTATATATAATTCGAAATAGCGAGTCCATGCATCATTCTGATCTTTACGTTTTACTTTTCTATCGGCATAAAAAATCATCAATGATATATAGAATAGGTCAAGCGCATCATTTGAAAATCTACACGGAGTTATATAAGTTTGCTTTTTACCTCCTACACGTGGCTTCCAAAATGTATAACGAAAAAATGACGAATCATTAATATTAACTGTTGCAGAATTAGCAATCCTATAGCTATCTTTATCAGAGAGCGTAAAAACAAAGCAATTTCTCATTGTAACTCCTCCATTTGTTTATATGACACATCACATAGAGCTTCCAAAGCTCGATTGAAGTCGGAAGGGTTCATTCCTGTTCTAACCAATTTAGGAATTATACTATCAACAATACCATCAATATAATATTTTATATTCTTTTCCAATTCACGCAACTTTGTAGTGCTCGTACACTTCTTAAGTGCAGTTTGCTCGGATTGTAATATAAGTTTATCAAATATATAATGCTTCATCAAGCCTCCGATGAGTCTTTGTAGTAATTCTTCATTGAAACTATCCAACCTACTGAGATCAATATTCGGATCAGCTGCTACATCTGCAAACGTTTCTTGCAGTGCAATGTTGACTAATGAATCCTCTAAGTCATTGGGAACAGGAGTTATAAAGTTACATATATCGCGAAATATATCCTTTGTTGGTCGGTCATTGAATTGGATGCCAACTTCTTCTAATCTTTTACGAATTACATCTGGAGCTCCTGCGAAATAAGAATAGATTACACCAGCAGTATTCCTAACTTTTACAGCCTGACGCGTCGCATTAGTGTGTCCACCGAGAGCTTTCGTATAATTTCTTATAGCACTCTTAACATTACGTCCGTTTCTATTATTCATGGCTTTACTAATAGAACTACGAACGGTTCCCCAAGTAACTGGTTGTATAGGAGACTCTGAAGGTTCATTCTCCTCTGGGTTGTCTGAAGGCAGTTCTTGCTCCGGGACATTCTCAGGAGAATTATCTAATTCAGGTATTTCATCGGGATTATAATCCGATGGTAACAAAATATTTTTTTTCGGACCTTTATATAAGTTTGATGTTCCCATTATTTTAGTAATTTATTTAATTGAGAACCTCTCTCAATGGTTGATTTTAGTTTTTGGTTAGTCATAAGGTAAGCAATAAATTGCTTTGACTCTTCAGAATTAAGTTTTGATATAAAAGGAGTAAGTTGACAATAAGATGGCACGTCATACTGACTTGCTGGGATATTCATCAAATTATTCAATGCTTCAGGAATCATTCCTACTTTCACACTAAAATCAGCATAGGAACGCAGTACCTCAACATTCATTGTGGAACAATTTTCAATTATTGAAAATAATTCTGATGCAATAATAGCTTTTTCTCCTGGAGCAATACCTTCCACCAACTTCAATGCTTCTTGTCTATTTGTCTCAGTACCATCCGCCAAAGAATCATAACATCTTTTAGCAGTAGGGCTCAGTTGATCAAGGTTAGATTGGCCATATCTATTTTTTATGGAAGAAAAATATACATACTCTTCTAATTTGGCATCACCAATTCGAGTGTCATTATGTATCCATTCTTTTACCCAATCTTTGTCTTTCCAATTAAAAAAAGGATTATCATCATTTAATTGTTCACCATTTTCAAAGACTTTGAATTGTTCTCGATTCGTTGGTTTTATTACGGCTTTAAAAAATTCTGGATTAAAATATTCGGCAAGCATAAGCTTAGCAAGAATATTCCTATCCAAATCCACTTGTCTTGCTTTAGCTAAATTTAAACGCATATATAGCATATTCAAAAAGCGCTTACATTGCCGTGGATTACCATTTATACTTGGTGCTAAAACGGAAGAGATCTGTCGCGAAAGAGCCATTTCATCCCTACAAGAATCAGCTATTGAATTTGCCTTTGCATTAATGAGTTCCATCGTAAATTCTTCATCCGGCTTTAATGAACAAATTGCCGAAAGCAATTGATTAAAATCTTTTTTATCTTCAAGGCGTTTTTCTAATAGAAGACAAGAAAGATATTGATTAACCTCTGTACGATTGAGTTGTGGAATAGTTATTGGGTACTGTATTACTTTTTCAAGATACTCTTTCCCAATATCCAAATTGTTTCCAGGCACTTCTTTATATTTACTTTTAATAGCATACTGAATCAAGCGTTCATCTGCGCCGATGATGAAAGATGTTCCTTCTACAAAAAGGAATAAGCGCATAGCTTCAAATACTTCAAGTATGGTGTCTGGTTGACAGCGGTCTAATTCATCAATAAAAACGACCACATTTTCAACTTTACTCATTTCAAGCAAAGTCTTAAACTCATTCCTGAAATTTTTTACATCAGTACGAGTATTTTCCTCCTTTTTAAATTTTTCAAGTATCTCCTCTATTTGCTTGGTATCTATTCCCCCAGATGAGTTCTTGATAGATGCAAGGATACTACTAAGCGTCAGGTCTGCAAGAGCACCTATGCCACCTGCAATCAGGAAATCCATTCCCAATTTAACACCTTTGCTTATAATTTTCTTAAAATCTATCTTCTTGATAAGTTCCTTTGCTTTTTCAGCCACTTTTGGACCGAATCTTTTCTCATCGGCAAGGGCATCCAAGATAGTTCCACACAAGGAGGTTTTTGTATCTTCGTAGCCTTCAAATAACCAACCATTAAATTCAATACAAAGAGACTTCTGTTTTGATGTGCCATCCTTTCTCTTTCCTTTTTGATCGCATTCCTCAATCTTCTTTTTTGCGAGTCTCATTAAAGTAGATTTTCCACTACCCCAATCACCATATAAACCAATAGTAGAAGGGGATAGCTGTCGATTGGTCGCAATGTCCACAACCATATCTACCATATATCCAAAGTTCAGGTAGTCAATTTCAGTCTCTTTATCTGGCCACATATATTATTACTTTTTTATAGTCCAAAATCATTCGGTTCAAATTCAATGTTTATCCCATCTTTCTTCTTGTCATAGAAAATGATAGGGACATTGATAACCTCTGCCAGAAGGGCTTCTTGCTTATATGTAATAGATTTAATTTGAGCTGGTTTATCATTCAAGTATCCATCTATTCCTTGAGCTTCTTCCTCAATATTAGCCAAACGGCAAGTTGTATTGTATTCTTGTGCCAAATATGCCAAGATTGCTTCTTGGAATTTGAGTCCACAGTATGTTTTTGTATATACCAAATCCTTTACCCAAGCCTCAACCATTGGCTTATCAATAAGAGTAACAGCCTCTTTCATCTCCTGCAACTTAGTCCAAATTCTTTCAGTTGCATTAATCACTGCATTAGGTTGCCTTTCAGAATACCACATAATCCATTCAGGCAATGATTTACCTGGGAACTCCTGAATCAGTTCTGACATTTGGCCTACAACTGCGGGGCGAGTACCTTGAGCATTACTATTCACAAGATTAATAATCTGTGTGGTATACTTTGGGAAATAATATGCTTCTGCATTTGAAAGTTCCTCAACGGTCTGATTGTAAATCTTCTTTTTCATATTTTGACTACTATTAATGTAAATCCAATTGTTGTCACCATATAAAAAGCCCTTTTTCCTCATTAATAGAGAAAAAAGGGCGTGGATGAGATTATTGGTATCAAGGCTTAGCACTGCCCACTTCAGACAACAACCTCGCTATCCACACCCTGTATGGCGTGAACATCCGTTGTCTTGCCTGAACTGAAGTTATATTGAAGTGCTAATTCTGGTACTCAGTCGACTCAAGGATATTCTTATATGTAACTATTTCATTTATTCATACTTTTATTATTTATATTCTTATCCTCCATAACCGATCCAAATGTATTTGCCTTTACGTCAATCTGTTTATTCAGTTTATGTACATCTACAAAACGGAAAGGCAACTGATCAATGGCAGATTCAATATATATTCTTTCTTTGTCCACTTCATGATGAAATGTACATTCTGTAGTTTGCATTACCTTTTCTCGGTAATAATCCATAAAGTTAGGATTTATTTCATAACCTATAGAATTACGACCAAGATTTCGAGCTGCAAGAGCCGTAGTGCCGCTACCCATAAATGGATCTAAAATTGTATCCCCTACGAAAGAGAACATTTTTATAAGACGTTTTGGCAGCTCCTCTGGAAAAACGGCAATGTGCCCATCTTGGCGTGCACCATCAAAAGTCCAATGCGAAGAGAAATAGCTTTGCCATTCTTCATCTGATAGTTCAGACTGTCGACGGACTGAATTGCTTACAACTGAAGCTTTCCCTCCCTTTTTAAAAAGAAGGATATTTTCGAAATCAATTTTAACTATACCATTACGAGGATATGGATAACTTCCCATTACTTTCTGTCCTCCAGAGGTATGCATATTTGTAGGTTTTTGCCATACAATGCTACCCATATAGTCACAACCGATAGTTTCGCAGAAACGAATTATTTCAGAATGGATTGGTATCACTTTGTAGCGTCCATAATAGGCAGAACGAGCAAATTGGTCACCAACATTGACACATAACCTACACCCATTTGATAAAACACGATAGCACTCACTCCACACAAGGTTAAGGTTATTAATATACTGCTCATATGTATCATTGAACCCTATCTGCTCATCTGAACCATAGTCCTTTAATTGCCAATATGGTGGCGACGTAACTATAAGTTGCACTGAGCGATCTGGTATCAGTGACATACAACGGCTATCTCCATTGATGAGTTTATGTGTGGTAGGCTCAATCATATCTTAAATAGTAGTGAATTTCCGTCATTTGGGACATATTCATTAATTGCCACATCATCAAAATAAGTACATTCGTAAGTCAGAGTTTTATCTGTCTTAAGCATTATATTATCAAGATAGAATAAATTAATGTCCACTTCTTGCGAAGTCATCACTTTACACATCAAATTAGAATTCTCATACTTTACTTCCTTACCTTGTTTCTCTCTCTCCTTAATGAAGTCCAGATGTTTATTATAGCGATCAGTTATGAGACCATTCAATATATCAATTTGTAGTCCTTCAATATTATTACGAATAGAAGGTTCTAATGCCTTATCAATATCCACTCCAATACTATTGCGGCCTGTCAGCATAGCTGCAATAGTAGTTGTCCCAAGACCAAAAAAAGGATCAAGTACCATATCTCCTTGTTGTGAATACATATTTATTAGACGATATGGAATCTCTAAGGGGAAAGACGCATTGCGTTCACGAGTTTGTGAATTAGTTATCTTCTGCTTAACGCCCTTTATTTCCCACAAATCTGAGAACCATTTATTACGTTCCTCCCAGAAAAACGAACTATTGCGACGAATAGCTTTGTCTGAATCCTTTTTATAGTCGCGTTTGCCACCTTTTCGAAAGACAAGAATCCATTCATGTTCTAAAGTTACATAGGCGCCACAAGGCAACATTCCACTGCCCATAAACTTATTGGGAGCATTAGTCTGTTTACGCCATATAATATTGGGTAAATTAATGAATCCAAGTTTCAAACAGGCTTCAACAATACGAGCATGATTGTTATAAAGCTGAAATTCTTTGTTAATAGTTCGAGTAGCATCACCAATATTCACACACATCAACCCGCCGTCTTTAATTACACGATAGCATTCTGCCCATACCTTATCAAGCTCTTGATGCATCAATTCAAAAGCTAATGCAGGATTGTTACTTAAAGCGTTAGAGATAGTTGGATTCTGCATAGCCATTATCTCATCCCACATCTCGATCATTGGATATGGAGGAGAAGTAACTATCAAGTCTACAGTTGCATCATTAATGCACTGCATATTCTGCGAAGAAGCAAAGTATATAGAATGTGTAGTATGCATTTCTTATAATTACTATTTACAATACGGTCATCATTATCTTTTGAGTATCTGTCGGCACGAGTAATTCTCGAACGTCAACATCAAGAATACGAGCAATTTCCACCAATGTATCAAGGGTGGGTTGAATGGTATTTGTACACCATTTACTTACCGTTGCCTGATCTTTACCGATTTGATCAGCTAACCACTTATTGGTCTTTTTCTTCTCAACGAGAATTACTTTTATTCTATTGATGTCTGCCATTTTTACAAAATGCCATGTTAGCGCAAATATAACGATTTCTATTAAAGGTTGGATGTCGTTCGCAAAATACTTTCAAATAATATAACGTGAGTTCGATATAATTCAAAACATAGCAAGTTGCCCGTCCTTGACGAAACATACGTCAATAGCGGGTTTCTTTTCAAAGAAGCAGTATGCCGCTATAGCAGAAAGTGCATTGGCAATGAAGTTATTGAAGGAGCGATGTCTGGAGTGTTCAATTTGGGCAATGTTCTTCAATTCGTCATTAACCGTCTCTATCAAGGCGCGTTTTCTCAACAGGATTTTGTCCGCTATGCTCATCAGGGAATTCTTCATGTTGTTTTTCACTTTGGTTATCAACTGTATGCCGTTAAGGAAGAGATTTTCGAACAGGGCCTGTCCGATATACCCTTTGTCTGCACAGAGCTTGCCTTTTATGTTTTTCAGGAACTTTTTCTGTTTCAACGGTTCACGGTCATCCACATTCCCTGGTGTGAACATGAAATTGAGGATTTCACCTTTGTCATTGATAATCAGGTGCAGTTTGAAGCCAAAGAACCATCCCATTGAACATTTTCCACGTTCTGCGAGGCCCTCGAAAGTCTTGTGAATCAATATACGTTGATTACGGCATACACGCAGCGGAGTGGAATCCACGAAACTGATTCCGGTGCAAGTACCCATCAAGACCTCTTTGATGAAAATGGCCAGCTGTAATAGGACTTCTTTTTCCAATTCCACAAAACGATTATAGGATACACGCTCCGGAAAGAGGTGCGTCAAATGCTTACAGACATATTCTTTATAGTAATGCTTGAAACATCTGAAACCTCCCGAATGGAACAGGATCAGGATGACCATGATTTCTGCATCGCTCATCCGGTTCGGCTTATTCCGATGCTTATGACTCCTGTCTTCAACCATATATTTTTCCTGTACTTTGGCAAATTCCTTACAAAAATCATCCGCCATACAATAAATCTCCGTAACTTTAGACTCTGAGAACATAGTGGTAATCGCTTAAATGTTATAATTGAGCACTATAAAATTAAGGCTTTTATCGCTATGTTCCTAATTTCCAAACAACTAATTTAGCTCTTATATCGAACTCACGTTAATATAGTTTTTTTACGTTGTATTCAATTTATTGCACAAAACAGGAAATTCATCCACAAAACTTTATCTTCTCCTATAACTTTTCTTTTTACTCTGTTTCTTTACCGTACCAATTGCGAACATCAAGCACTTTCTCCGATAAGCCTCTTCCTCCTCGTCCGGTCTTCGACCATCCCAAGGCAAATCGGATGTTGAGTCTCCGCCACCAGAGGAAACGGCAACAGGTGTTCCACCTATAAGGGCATCGGCAATAGCGAATATCTTTGAGCGAAGTGAAGGGTTGGCAAGTTGGTCAAGCATTGTTTCCAATATGGATTTCAGACTGTCATTATTCTCTGTTAGAGTTTTGACATCATTTCGCAATTGGTATAGTTCACCATAATCCGCCAAAACATTGCGCTGGGCGGCTTCGACCTGCCGTGCCGCATCATTTCTGTACAGGGATTCTATATTGCGGACAATTTCAGAAAACTGTTTGGCGATATAGTGGTTCTGGCGTTCAATCCATTTGTCCGTACCGAACAGGGGTACTTTCTCTGTAATTTGCGGTGGTGTGAAATCGACCTTGTGATTGCGGAACGGCTGGACAACCGAACGAGCTTTTGTCGCATCTGCGGTCAGTCGCTCCAGTTCCTGCTCCTTTGCGTGAAGCTTATCGGTCTTGTCTTCAAGTTTGGCCTGATACTCGGCAATGAGTTTCTGTATATCCGCTTTCTGCGCTTCAAACCTGTCGAGTGTAATTTTGCCGGAAGCCAGTTCCTTTTCCGCCTCTTCAAGTTGTAGCCTATAGCTGAAAATCCTTGATTCCAGATTCCGCATCATGGATTGAAGTCCCTTGACGGCTTTCTCCGCCTGTTTAGCCTCTTTAGTCAACTTACGGATATAATCGCGCTTGCGCAGATGCTGCACGTTGCGCCCCTCAATGCTGTCGCCGCGCTCAAGTCCGTATTTGCTGCCGACCTCTTCATACAGGGAAGTGTGCATCTCTTTCAATATCCGGCCATATTCATAGCGGTCTTTCCCGAACTTTGCCGACCACATCACACACTCCCGTCCGCTTTTGGGACGGACACCGACCGGAACAATCAGGGCATGAATATGCGGACTACTCTCGTCAAGATGTACCTGAAACCCGACAATGTTTTCCTGTCCGTATCGTTTGGCGCACCAGTCATAGACATCCTTCGCCCAATTCTCGATTTCCTCGCAACGGTGCAGGTGGCTGTTGTCCGCACCTTTCTCCAGATTGACACTTTGGTCTCCGAACGCCATTTCAAGTGTTCGTTCATGGTTACCCCCAAAGACAAACTTAGTGCAACAATTCGGTTGAATTTTACTGTCCGGCTTGAAAGGTTTCCAACCCAACTCGGCCAGCCGTTCCTGCAGACGGACTTCAAGCGGTTTCTCCTGATAACCCAACGGATGAACTTTCCCATCTGGTCCAATCTCGAAATTCAGTTTCATTCGGGTCTTGTCATAGTGGTTGGTCGGATCCTGATTCTTTCTGTCAATTTTGTCGTTATTCCAACGCCTTTCGTTTTCATTTGCCTCTGATGTGCCGAATGACTTCCCGGCTTCAACATGCATGGCCTGTTTAATATCTGT
>JAAZCB010000133.1 GCA_012513545.1 Clostridiaceae bacterium | reverse complement strand
TTTGTTGTGCCGTTAACGAATTTGATAGTACGGATGGGGAGGGTTTAAAGTCATGGTAGCATCACTATACAACCGTATAATTAAAGAAGAAGGTATTCTTGAAGGCAGGATGGAAGGAGAAAAGAGAAAAGCAGCTGAAGTTGCAAAAAATATGCTGCGGGAAGGACTGGACACCCGTGTTATTGTTCGTGTTACAGGAATTTGCAGGAAAGAAATTGAACACATCAAAATGGAGCTTGACAGACAGGTTCAGTAACCTGTCTGATTTTCTATCCGTCTTATCATATCTTGCATCCATAACTTCCCATAGAATAATCAGGCTCTTTGCAATTATCGCAGCATTGCTCGCCATGACTTTATAATTGAGAGGCACCATATGGACTCGGTGGGCAGCGTTCACGTTTTTTTATCATAAATCCCCTATTCAAAGGCTGCGGTTAATCAAACTTCAACAATGCCCCATCTGAAAGCTCATATTTCCACTCTTGTCATAATATTGCAGTAATCCGGCAGCCCTTATTAGGGCCATTTCCCGGAGGAAAATCCGGCAAAAAGCGAGGGACTCGATGTCCCTGAGCTTTTTTTATATAACCATTTTCAGATTGAAGTCACTTTATTCCTTTTTATACCTGAGTATTTCCAAAGTAAACTATTCCCCTTGACGAGTCTACAGTAACAACAGAACCGCTCTTTAAAATCTTGGTAGCATTTTCTGCACCTATAATCACTGGAATCTCCAGCGTTAATCCAACAATAGCAGCATGGGATGATATTCCGGATTCCTCCACTATAATAGCAGAAGCCCTTTTCAAAACAGGCAGCATGTCGTTTGTTGTGAAGGAAGCAACAAGAATACTGTTGTCTACAAAATTATTCCTTGCCTCCTCAGGAGAATTTACAACACATATCTCACCGGTAATTGATCCATAATCAATACCTGTGCCTTGAACCAAAACCCTTCCTACCGTATGAACCTTCAGAATGTTCGTTGTCCCGCTTACCCCAATAGGTACACCGGCAGTAATTACCACCAGATCTCCATTCCTCACGCAGCCCGATTCCAATGCCTTTTCAACTCCCATATCAAACATCTCATCCGTACTTGAGGCCTCATCAACAAGATATGGTTTTACTCCCCATGACAACATCATCTGCCTATGTACCCTTGGGGATACAGTAGTAGCAATAATTGGACATGCAGGTCTGAACCTTGAAATCATCCTCGCAGTATTTCCTGAGTGTGTAACAGTAATGATGGCTTCAGCCTTCAAATCCATTGCAGTGGTACAGGTTGCATGACTTATTGCGTTTGTAACATTGGATGCCAGATCGTACTGCATAGTAGTAAAGCGCTTCCAATAATCCATTGACTTTTCTGCCTCTATAGCGATTTTAGACATCATCCTAAGGCTTTCAACAGGGTATTTTCCTGCCGCCGTTTCCCCGGAGAGCATTATAACACTTGTACCATCGTATATTGCATTTGCAATGTCACTTGCTTCAGCTCTGGTTGGTCTCGGATTCCTTATCATTGAGTCAAGCATCTGAGTCGCAGTTATTACAGGTTTCCCAGCCCTGTAACACTTTTCAATCAGCATTTTCTGCACTATCGGGACTTCCTCAACAAAGATTTCGACTCCCAAATCACCTCTTGCAACCATTATTCCATCTGCAACCTTCAGAATTTCGTCAAAATTTTTTATACCTTCACGGTTTTCTATTTTGGCAATTACCTTTATATCCGAGCCCTTATGCTTTTCAAGTACTTTTCTTATTTCAATAACATCTGAAGCTTTTCTCACAAAAGATGCAGCAATAAAGTCAAACTCATTTTCAATCCCGAATATAATATCTTCAACATCCTGGCTGGTAAGAGCAGGCAAATTAATCTTTGCATCCGGTACGTTAATTCCTTTTGTATTTCCTATCGTTCCTCCATTTATAACTTTGCACACAATGTCTTTATTCTTGATGTCTGTAATCTCAAGCTCTACCAGTCCATCATTAATTAAAATTCTGCCGCCCTTTTTTACATCCTTGTACAGATCTTTGTATGAAATCGAAACCATATTTTCATTTCCGGCAATTTCTTTATTGGTAAGGGTAAAGGTGTCCCCTTCCTTCAGTGTTTCTTCACCCCTTTCAAACCTTCCGGTTCTTATTTCGGGTCCCCTCGTATCAAGAAGAAGCGGCACAGGCCTTCCAATTATTTCTCTGATCTTCTTGAACCTTTCCACCCTCTTTTTATGCCCCTGATGATTATCATGTGAAAAGTTCATTCTGGCTATATCCATCCCGTTACCGAATAACTCAGTAAGTATACTTTCATCGTCTACAGCCGGTCCAAGAGTACACACTATTTTGGTTTTTCTCATAAAAACATTACCTCCAATAAAATCCTTTCAACTCTATTAATTCAGTCCACAACCTAATTAAAAACTCTAGGACATCGAGTCCCTCCGTTTTAACCTCTTTCACTTCGTTTGATAGAGGTTAAAAAACAGCGCAGGAAAATTTAATCCCTGCGCCTCGTTGCGTCCTGGATATTTAATATTTAAAAACCCTGCCTATTGCATATATTGCACTTTAATACTTTTAATTTACAAAAAGTATTCCGCCTCTATAAATAATCAGCACTATACTTATTTATTAAACAATAAATATAATACTATTAAAAAGAAGAATTTAAAAGCCCTAATTAATAAAAATCGAAAGTACAAAATGAAATAGGTATAAGAACTTTTGATTTCTTGCCTTTTTGCCTTCTTATAATATTTTTATTTTATGTTAAATAATTATTATATAAAATCATGCTATTTATGTTATAATTATTTATGCCGCATTAAAATAATATAAATCATGCTGTGCGGTAATGTATCATAGCCTATGACTATAATACATTACAAAGTTATACGGAGGGATAACAAATGTCAGACGTAAAAGTAAACTCTAAAAAGCTGAATTTGATTATTGCAGCATCTGCAGTACTATTAATCTTGATTTTTATCTTGGTCACTCAGTTGAACAAACCAGAAACAGATAGCTTTATAAACCAACAATTGAGCAAGCCTATAAACACTCT